>JAUZRH010000265.1 GCA_030950555.1 Mariprofundus sp.
ATGAGGTGCATGGTGGTTCCATGGAGCAAACAACAGCGCGGGTTGGACCAAAGTGGGGCCGCCGATCGCCGCTCACGAGTTTTGCAATTGGCTCAATAGTTAACGCTTTACGTTACCTCGCAACGGAAAGATATATCTTCATCTTCCGTAAGCCGGATGAATCATGGGCGTTTTTTATTGATCCCCTCACCCAAGCCCTCTCCCTCCGGGAGAGGGCTTGGGTGAGGGAATCGACTATTTGGCGAAGCCTTTTCCATAGACCAGCACGTGGATGATTTCTGCTGTCCGTGGCCCTAAGTTATTGCAATCATTACTGAGCCAATTGCAAAACCCGTGAGCGGCGATCGACGGCCCCACTTTGGCCCAACCCGCGCTGTTGTTTGCTCCATGGAACCACCATGCACCTCATTCCACCTCAAAAATGGACGCAAAGTGGGAGTGCCGCTCATCCACCCAGAGTTTTGCAATTGGCTCTTACTTTACAACCATTAGCGTTTACACAATAGGCTGGCGGCAACATCTGCAATCGTCGGATCAAATTGGATTGTCGAATACTCCTGCAACTCTTGTAAACAATAAGAGATCGGACGAGCACGTCGGTAAACACGATCCTTGGTCATTGCATCCACTGCTTTAACAACCGCAAGAAAACGGGAACCAAGCGGTATACTCTTACCTTGCAGTCCACCCGGATAACCATTGCCATCCCACCACTCACTTTGATGCAAAATCATTTTTCTTTCCGCAGCTAATGAAGGTACCCTAGCGAGGATATTTGCCCCAACATAGGGTGAATGTTCAATCACCGTGCGCTCATCCTTATTAAGCCGCCCCGGCTTTAATAAAATCGAATCAGGCACACTGATCATACCAATATCATGAATCAATGTAGCATTAATAACCTGCTGCTGTATTCTAGGTGCAATCTTAAAACGCATAAGCAGCTTTTTTACAAAGGTAACTTGATTATCACGGGAAGCATGGTCACGATCATAGGCATCTCTTGCTTCAAGGGCGCCAAGAAGAGCAAATAGCGCTTCATTCATGAAGGGTGTAGAAAAAGAATTCATTTATCACCACTATCGGTACAAACAACGCGGTTCCTACCTGTTACTTTGGCTTGATAAAGTGCTTTATCTGCACGTAAAATCGACTCTTTGATGGGGCGTTTTGTATCTACTTCAGCCAAACCAATACTAATAGTCATGCCGCTTGGTGCCTCGCTTAACATCAAGGATTCAACGCCTAAACGCATGCGCTCAGCGATAATGGCTGCCTCCTCTCTATCTGTTTCAGGCAACAGGCAGAGAAATTCCTCTCCGCCCCAGCGGCAGAAAATATCCATCTCGCGCATGCCATCGATCAATAATTTAGCCAGAGCGGCCAGTACGAGGTCACCAACCTCATGACCATAGCTGTCATTCAGTTTTTTAAAATGATCGATATCCAGCATCAGAAGTGTCACAACCAGCCCACTGCGACGAGCTCTTCGCATCTCTCGGTCCGAGCGCAAGCGAAAACAACGGCGATTCATTAAACCAGTTAAGGGATCGGTGTGAGCCTGCTTCTGCAACTCCTCTTGAATACGCACATGGTGGCTAATATCAATAAAACTAATCACATAAAGAGAAAAATACACACTCTGAATCGCATGCATGGAGAGTTCGAGGGTCAGTTCATCCCCATGCAGATGGTGTGCCGTCACCTTTTTTACAACGCTACTGTTCGCCTCAGGCCGGGCATCACGCCCCATCACACGTAGATCATCCATCGAGAAACCATCCACTAGCTGTGATAAATAGAGGCCTATCATACTCTCCGGCGTGTAGCCAAACAGCCGCTCAGCACCATGATTCGCTTCAATCACAACACCATGCGTATCCACCTCAAGCAATCCTTCGCGTGAGCAGTCAAAGAGCAGTGCGGCATGCAGCTGACGCTTATGTAGCTTCATTATCATACTTTTCTGCTTCATCGCATAACGGATGGCACGGGCCAGCAGTGATGGTGTCAATTCTGATTTCAACAGAAGATCAGTTACACCACTATCTGGCTCCATCGCCTGAGCATCAATCTCCCCCATCTCCTGCATACCTGTAAGAAGAATAATTGGCGGCAAGGTAAATTGTCGCTGCTGTAGCTGTTGAGCTGCCCATGTTAGACCTGTTTCGTTACTGCCTAGACAATAATCAATCAGGCAGATATCCACGGTCTCGCTATCGAGACAGTGAGCAGCCTCCTCCATGGTCTGACAACTGTAAAGGGTCAACTGATCCCCGAACGCCTGCTCAATTATATCTGTCAGCAGCAACCGATCATCGCGGCTATCATCCAGAATCAGGAGCTGTTTAAGCGGTTGAATCATGCTTCTGGCCGATAATAACTGCTGGGCAGGGTGACAATAGAGCACCAGTAGGTGGTAATATGAGCGATTATCGCCACTAGGTCATCAAAATTCACTGGTTTAACTACATAAGAGTTGGCACCCAGATCATAGCCCTGCAAAAGATCACTCTCAGCTTCCGACGTTGTCAGTAGCACCACGGGTATGCGTCGCAACTGTGCATCTGCTCGAATTTCAGTAAGCGCCTGACGCCCATCCATGCGGGGCATATTTAGATCCAATAGTATCAATCCCGGTAATTTTTCATCGATAAGATCGACATATTTCCCCTGCCGACGCAGATAATTAAGCAGCGCTTCGCCATCATTCACCATATCCAGGCGGCTCTCCAACTTCAACTCTTCAAAGGCATCAGCCACCAGCAGTTGATCATCATAGTCATCATCCGCCATCACAATCGTGATTTTATCATACACCGGCAGATTCATTTGCATGCGGTTTTTCAGTGCAAAATTGATAGCACGTATGAGATCACTGCTATCTGAAAAATCCTTTTTTAAAAAATAGCTAACACCGGAAGCGTTGGATGCCACCAGCTCTATTTGATCTGCATCATCCAAGCCCGTTAATACAATGACAGGCGGCAATAATGATTGGCTCTGACGTTGTGTTAAGACCCAGTCAACGCCGGTAACATCGATACCCAAGTAATAATCCACCAGATAAAGTTCATAATCCGCATCGGCAGTCAGCGCCGTTGCATGATGTGAGTCCGAAGCGATATCAATGCTTACGGTTTTTCCAAAAGCCTGCTGCAGCTGTTCCACAATCAATGTGGCATCATCGGCTGAATCCTCCAGCAGTAGAATTCGTTTTAAAGCGGGGGTATTCAATCGCCCTCTCCTGGACGCCGCACAATCTGAAACCAGTAATTAGTAACCTTGCGGATAATATCCACTAATTTATCAAAGGTGACCGGCTTAACAATAAAGGAATTCGCTCCCAGATCATAACTGCGCAGAATATCTTCATCTGCCTGTGAGGTCGTCAGGATAACTACTGGGATCAGGCGCAGCTTGGCATCCTCTTTAATTTCACGTAGTGCCTGACGGCCATCTTTTTTTGGCATATTCAGATCCAGCAGAATCAGCCCTGGTGGTGGTGAACCGGCCAGGCTACTATAAGCCCCTCGTTGAAAGAGGTAGTCCATCAACTCAACGCCATCTTTCACAAAGTCGATGCTGTTTTTCAACTGCACCTCTTCAAATGCATCCTCAACGAGCAACCGGTCATCCGGATCATCGTCGGCCATCAATATGGTAATCAGTTCCATGTTACTTCTCATTTACTCCTCCTCAATGGCATGGTGCATACGTAGTGAAAAATCGATAATAGTACCAATACCTAGCTCACTGCTAGCACTGATTGCACCACCGTGGCGTTCCACAATACGCCGGCAAACAGAGAGGCCTATACCAGAACCAGAATACTCCCCTCGTCCATGCAGACGTTTGAACGGTTCAAATATCTGCTCACCATACTTTGCCTCAAAACCGATACCATTATCTCGGCAGCTTAGTTGCAGTATAGGATCACCCTCTAAAGATACCATTGTTTGTTCTATGACTATCTGAATATGCGGTAGATGATCTTCTTTGCGATACTTCAGCGCATTACCAATCAGGTTCTGTAGTAGCTGCTCCAACTGCATCGCATCACCATCAATCATCGGCAGTTGATCCAGCTCCACGCTGGCACCACTCTCGCTAATTAACAGCTCCAGACTCGATAGCGCACGCTGAGCTACCAAATTCAGGTCAACTGGTTTAAATTCGCGGGCCGACGTGTGAATGCGGGAGAAGGTCAACAGATCTTCAATCAACAACTGCATGCGTTCAGCAGCCCCCACCATTCGCTGTAGAAAATCAAGCGAGCGACCTTCCAGCTCCGAGCGTTGCTTCAGACGATCACCAAATGATCTAATCTTACGCAACGGCTCCTGTAGATCATGGGAGGCGATATAGGCAAAGCGTTCCAACTCTTGATTCGAGCGGGTCAACTCCTGCTCACGCTTTTCAAGTGTCTGCTGAGATTGCAACCGTATCACAGCTGTCGCCACCACTCCGGCTAGCCGACTAAGATACTCAAGCTGATCATCCTCCCATAGCGCATCTAGTGCTACAAACAGGATCTCCCCCTGTCGTTCATCCAACCACAGCAGCGGCACCACACAAAAACGCTGATCGCCCCGATGCACCCACTGTAGCTCAGTCCCATTTAATGCTGTGGGTATCACCAGCGAATCCTCTTGGCTTGAGGCAACCAACCATACCGTACCACTGCCACGCCGCAACTGTAACTGTGCCGGAGCTTGAATATTCAGCCACGCTCCACTGCCCAGTAATAACTTAAGAATGCACAAACTCAGCTGTTCAACCGATGTAGCATTTAAGCCGGCTGCAGAAATCTCCGCCAACAGTCGCTGTTTATGATGTTGAAGTATGGTTTGTGCCGAAACCGTATTAAACATACGCGTCATCTCTACCAGCTCATCACGACCGGAGAGATGCTGCAGCTCCACCACTTCTCCTCGTTGCAGATGTTGCACCACCTGCCGCATCGATGTTAATCCTTCACGGATCGTGATATAGAGAGAGATTACCAAATACAGCACCAGCAGTGGTGGCATCAGCAACAGCAACCATAACAGACGACTGCGCAGCAACAACTGCTCCACTTGCTGGTTCAATAGCCTATAGAGACTCTCATTACTGCGGTGAAAAAGTGAATAAGCCCGCGTAATGACAGCAGTACCACGATCAAAATAGTGAACCGGATTGAGAGTCACGGAGCCACCCGCCAGCTGCGCCTTAATCCAAGCACTATACGCATTGAGTGCCTGCTGCAGCTCTTTCTGCTGAGTTTGAAACTGCCGCTTCAGCAATGCATCCACCGCATAGATATAGCGCCAATGATGATGGACTTCATCGCCATACTGTGTTACTGCATGGGTTAATAAAAAAAACTGTTGCTGCTCCAGCATAGATACTTTGCCATCAGCCACCATACCCGAACCTGATCCCCGCAACTGCCCTAACGCTTCAATCAAATTTGGCAACACATGAAAGTTTAACTCCACCAAATGGCGGTAGGATGGATCGCTGTTGGTATAGAGTCGGCTGACGACAGAGAGATCATAGAGAAGGTTGATATAATCTTGAATAATGACCGTGTGTTGATGCCAACTTTCCGTAGCCTTTATCGATCTGGAGTGGCCCAACAACTGCAGCCAGCGGCTTCGTATATGCTGCCACTGTGACTCTATATCCAGTCCTTTGGGCCAAGAAAGAGCCGTCCTGTCTGCTTGCAGTAGCGCCTTAGAGAGTGAGGGTTGCAGTGCATCCAGTCTGGCAGAAAAATTAGGATCACCGACCAGCAGGCCATTGGTCATACCGCGATGTTGCGGAATCAGTTCGAGCAGCGGAATCATACCAGCCGCCTCATTTAAACCCTGCTGCTGCATCTTCAATAGGTTGATCTGGCTGTTTATCTGAGTTACCAGTAGGTAAGAAGCATAGCTCATCGGCAACGAAAAAAGCAATATCACCAAAACAAATTTTTCGGCAAAACGAAGCCGCTGCATCAACGCCATTCCCGGCTTCCATAAACGCATCATTCTGGCGCAACGACCAACAGTGGCAGAATGATGCGAACGCTTGTACCCACTTCCGGCGTAGAATCGATAGAGAGTTCTCCGCTGAGTTGTCGTACAGCGCTAGCCACAATGGCAAGCCCCGTACCAGCACCTGCATATTTTTCACGGCTATGCAGACGGACAAAAAGATCAAACACCTGCTGGCAATATTCCGCCTCGATGCCAATACCATGATCGGAAACCGTTAGCAGCAGCTTATCCCCCTGCTTCGCCCATCTCAGCAGCACCTGCGGCACAGCATCCGCCGCCACAAAACAGAGACCGTTGTGAATCAGCGCCAGCAGCAGTTGTTGTAGCACTATTTCATCACTAACCCACTGTAGTGACGCATCACCCTGATAACTTAACTGCCCGGCTTTTAATTCAGTAAAAAAATGGGCTCTACAAAGACGCTCTATTACCCCCTCAATCAGCAAAGGGGTAGGCTGCAGACTGTGACTAGCCATACGCGCATAATGATGCAGACCGCTCACCACCTGCTCCATATGCTCAGTGGCCGCTAACATACGATTGAGATATGCAGCCCCTTTTTCACTAAGAGCAGCAGCCTCTCGCCGCTGCACAATCTCAGCAAAACCGTGTACCGCTCGCAGTGGCGCATTTAGATCATGGCAGGCTCGTCGCATCTGCAGGTGCATATCATCCATCTCTGGACGATTCAGGTCGATCAAGATCATCGATTCATTCGCATCATTACCCGTGTGATTCATCATCAACATATCTCAAGCGTAAGTAAAACCTCCTATCTCGTCAAACAGCATGGCTATTTCCTGTATTGCTATTGTTCTAGGAGACTGTCCTAAAAGGGTAAACCTACTGCGTAAAATTGGATATTGGCCGGATTTCAGCTCCATTATCGTTAAAAACTCTCTGCTCTGCGTTCCCACGCAGGAGCGTGAGAACGCAGATGGATTTCCGCCCCACGCCTTCGCAGGGACAGGTTCTCCACGGGAAGCAAGTGGCGGCGTTCCCGCTACGCGATAGGCTTAGTTTTAGACTGTCCGAATCAACCAGACACGGTTTTGGTTGCTTGGCTAAGGGCCACGGAAAGAATAAAGTATTCAGGTTATGCGCAGGATAGTCGTTGGATTCAAGGCGCCAAATCAAGCGCATAAGCAAGCCCTGAATGGGCGCGATAGCCTACTGCCTTTAGTAGTAAGGGCCGCGGAAAGAATAAATCATCCACGTGCTGGTCGATAAGTCCCTCTTCTACGTTGAAGAATTTGGCACATAGTCCCTACTATGCATCAAACCCTTCGCCTTGAAGAGGAACTTCTATCCTGCGCAGCTTGGGACACTTTATTATTTCCGCGGCCCTAAAGCGTCAACTATTTTTTATAGTTCGTGAAGGACGCCAAAAATCGGGGACTATTGAGCCAATTGCAAAACTCGTGAGCGGCGATCGGCGGCCCCACTTTGGCCCAACCCGCGCTGGTGTTCGCTCCATGGAACCAGCATGCACCTCATTCCACCTCAAAAATCGACTCAAAGTGGGATTGCCGCTCATCCACCCAGAGTTTTGCAATTGGCTCTATTTAAACCATCATTTAGGAGCTATTTCGACAGCCTAGGGCTGCCCTATCCCTTTCTAATACACTGCTCATTGCACGAACGCTGTCTCTGTTGAAGGGTGCGCCCTATGAAAAGCCCTCTGCATATTGTCCTTGTTGAACCGGAAATTCCACCTAACACAGGTAACATTGCGCGTCTGTGTGGTTGTACCGGTTGTGCATTACATCTGGTCCATCCATTGGGGTTCTCTGTGGATGATCGTTCATTAAAAAGAGCAGGACTTGATTATTGGCAATATCTGGATGTAACACATTATGAAAACTGGCTGCAACTACGTACCTCGCTAGGAGATCAAAGAAATTGGTATGGGCTAAGTTCCAAGGCCAGTACCAGCTTTTGGGAACCCCATTATCAGCAGGGAGATGTACTTGTATTTGGACCAGAAACACGTGGTTTATCAGCCTCAATTCTCAGCGAAATTAAGCCTGTGACAGTACCGATGCGCAAGGATGCCCCAGTACGCTCTCTCAATTTATCCACGACCTGCGGCATTGCTGTGTTTGAGGCACTCAGACAGCTGAATATCACTTAGTTACACATATTTATCCACTGTCAACAAGCAGCTATACATCACTTCAAGAACTGAACTTACTTGTTACTGTACTACATTTGAAAAGTACTCATAAATATATAATATTAAATCACTTTTTATTATGCCTAAATTTTAATCAGATTGTTATACCTAGTAAAAAAGATAATAAAAATCACTGCATGTAATGATTTATCCACTAAGTTATCCACAGCCCCTGTGGATACAGTCGACTATCCCTTATTTTACAAACAGTTCATGCAAAATAGCGCCACACAATGAACAAAAGCAACGGATATTTACAAGTGAGCGGATTTAGGAAAGAGTTGTTTTTATAAGGAGATTCTATGTCACTATTTGGTGCAGGCATTGGCGCAGGAATTGGAGCTATTTTCGGCGGTCCAATTGGCGCAGGAATTGGCGGTTGGCTAGGTCATTCTGTCAGTAAAAAATACGCACAGCTACGACAATCCGGCCCTCTTAGTGAGGTACTGAGCGACATGGTCCAACAGAAGGCGCAACGTATTTTCTTTGTCACGCTCTTTTCTATGTTAGCCAAAATGGCCAAAGCAGATGGCCAAGTCTCATCTGCAGAAGCCGTTCTCATTAACCACCTAGCTCGCACGCAAATTAAGATGAATAGCACAGAGCGAAGAGCAGCTTCCGAAATATTCAACAAAGCACTGGCAGATGATACATATAGTATCTTCGACTACGCCAAGCAGTACCGCCAGATCACTGCCAGCCCTCAGATGTGCGAGATGGTCTATCGTCTCCTATTTGCCGTTGCCTATGCCGATGGTGATCTTCACCCCGCAGAAGAGGCTATTCTTACTCAGATCCCAGCTCATTTAGGTTTGGATCAATCGCTCTATCAGCACGTTAAAAATGAATTTCAAAGAGGCGTTGGTCAGCTCTCAGGGGTCACCGATCTATCCGAATCGTATCAGATACTCGGCTGCAAGCCATCGAGTAGTGATAATGAAGTAAAAACTGCTTATCGTAAATTATGCAAGGAATATCACCCGGATAAGATTTCCGCCAAAGGACTTCCTGCAGGTTTTATGAAATTCGCTGAACAGCAGATGCACCAAATAAACAGTGCCTACAAAGCTATTATGGACCAACGTAAAACGTAAGGGCCACGGAAAGAATAAAGTATCCAGGTTA
>JAUZRH010000266.1 GCA_030950555.1 Mariprofundus sp.
GAAGAGTTTGGCGCATAAGCAAGCCCTGAATGGGCGCGATAGGTAGTCATATTGCTTTTAAAAAGTGGCTGATTCTTTAACGCAGAAGAGGGGCTTATAGACCAGTAGAATGGGATAGTTAATTATTTCCGCGGCCCTTAAGTGGCACAGCTTCTCACATGACAGCGTATTTTAAAAGTGAGGCTCTTGCTCCCTCTCCCTCCGGGAGAGGGTTGGGGTGAGGGAATCAACTATTTGGCGAAGCATTTTTCATGCTCAAGTGGAAAGCCTTCATGTGTCAGCTAGTAAATGAAGGATGCCGCTTATTGTTACATAGGCTATGCATTCCCACGCAGGAGCATGGGAACGAGAAACGCAATCCTGCTTTGACTCGTTACGGTCTCCATGCGCGGACGGGACGCCTAGAGCTGGCACAGTAATAGCTGCTGTGTAAGATGCGCGCAGCAGCTATGCATCATGCAAATGGTGTCAGTGGTGACGATTGATGGAAACAGGAGTCAAATTGGAACAGCAGGTTGTAGTGGTGGCTATTGAAGGTGGCGATGTGCTCGTAGAGGGGCGCAGGGTTAGCGCCTGTGGTAAATGTGCAGGCCAAAGTTCTTGTTCAACGATGGGGTCGTGGGTGGAGCGAGTGGCTGAGCTGCGTGTTGAGAATAGGCTGCATGCAGAGCTGGGTGATCTAGTGGTGTTGGACGTGCCTGATTCACTACTTCTTAAAATATCTTTTCAACTCTATGCGCTACCGATGGTGGCTTTTCTTTTTGCGGGCAGCTTGATGCGGGAACTGGCGCTAGCTTTGGCTTGGCCGCAAGTTGATGCGCTGGCTGCATTGGCGGGGCTAGCGGCCGTGCTGGTAAGTTATGCTGTAATACGGGCAAGGGTAGCCGCCGGCCGGAATCATCTGGATGCTCGAATGGTGCGCCTGCTGCCTAAAAACTTAGAAAGCTGTAGTACATAGGGGCTTGTATTGTACCTGTTCTGGTTGAGATGCTGGGATGTAGAGTGTGCCTTTTTATTGCTTACGGCAGATGCTCGGGGGTGATTCATGCGCCATGAGTCGTAGTTCAGAATGCCGATATTAAATCTTATATTCATCATCTATTCATCTAAGTCGCATACAAAGCGCTCTACATTCATACCAAGGAGTTGAAATGAGTCATATTAAACGATTGTTTCCATTAATGATACTGGCTGTGATGTGGGTGTTTCCCGCGCATGCAGCCATGCCAGATAGTTTTGCCGATTTGGCTGAAGCACAGGCTGATGCGGTTGTGAATATTAGTACCACCAAACGTATCAAAAACGTACAGGGTTTGCCTCCCGGATTTGGTTTTCCACAGGGGTCCCCTTTTCAAGATTTCTTTCATGATTTTCTGAAAAAAATGCCGCAGAAAGAGCAGCATGCATTGGGTACGGGTTTTATTATTAGTGCCAATGGTTATATTGTCACCAATAACCATGTGGTGGATAATGCTGATGAAGTGATCGTGAAAATGCGTGATGGTAGTGAGCATGAAGCGCGCGTTATTGGTGCTGACGCTAAATTGGATGTGGCACTTTTAAAAATTAAGAGCACCCACCTGAAACCTGTGAAACTCGGTAATTCAGATGCCTTGCGTGTAGGCGACTGGGTGGTTGCCATCGGTAATCCTTTTGGTTTGGAACAGACCGTGACGGCTGGCATCGTCTCCGCTAAAGGTCGGGTGATCGGCTCGGGTCCGTATGATGATTTTATTCAAACGGATGCTGCAATCAATCCTGGTAATTCAGGCGGCCCACTGTTTAATCGTCGTGGAGAGGTGATTGGCATTAATACGGCGATCTACACGCGTAGCGGTGGTAATAATGGTATTGGTTTTGCTATTCCTATTAATCTAGCTAAGTCGGCGGTCGCGGAGTTGCGTGATAAAGGCCATGTGACGCGTGCCCGCTTGGGCGTGCATATCTCTGATCTGGATAAAGAGACGGCCTTGGCATTGGGCTTGAAAAATAGAAGTGGTGCACTGGTGCCGCAAGTAGAGGCGGGGTCGGCAGCGGATAAAGCGGGCATCCGGGCAGGTGATGTTATCATTTCGATTGATGGCGTGCAGATTAAAAAAGCACATGAGTTGCCGATTCGTGTGGCTCGCCATACGCCGGGTGATAAGGTGAAGGTTGGCATTATACGTGATGGAAAAGTTAAAAATATCACGGTCACGGTAGAAGAGATGCCGGGTGATAAGCTTGCTCGCAATAACAGTGGACTTGGCCAACAGAGTAAAGTTCGTTTGGGGCTGGTGGCGGAGCAGCTAACCGATCGGCTGGCCAAGCAACTGCATGCGCGGGTAAAAGAAGGCGTGGTCGTACAGCAGGTCCAACAAGGGATGCCAGCGGCACGGGCTGGCATTAGTCGTGCTGATGTGATCTACCGGATCAATGGCAATGCTGTATCGAACATGAAAACATTTACCGCGATGATCCGTCAGTTTGAGCCGGGGGCGGTATTGCGCGTGATGCTTGATCGTGGTGGTGATCAGGTATTTGCGCTGATTCAGTTGCCTAAAGCGCAGAAATAAGTGTGACAAAGGAAGCCATGATGTTACCCCATATCCAGATGATGAGTCGCCGCGATTGCTGCTTGTGTGAAGAAGCAAAAAAGGTGCTTGAGGCAGCAGCGGTGCTGGGTTTGTGTCGCTGGGAGGTGGTGAATGTGGATCGGGATAAGGCGCTTTTGGTTCGTTATGGCATGGATGTGCCTGTGCTGGTGTTAGATGGTAAGGTACTTTTTAAACACAGGGTGTCGATAGAGCAGTTATCTGATGCCTTGGCAGCGGTTGTTCACGGTGAGGTCGGTGCATGACACTGCGCTGGCTCTTTATTCTTCTGATCATGGCGGGCATTGGCACCATTGTCTGGCAAAGTTTGCCAGAACCGCCCGCGATTGTTGATGTGGGTAGTTCACGGATTGAATTTGCCTTGCCCGACCTTCAAGGGAAAGGACAAACGCTGCCGCAGGGTGAGTTGATACTGTTGAACTTCTGGGCGACATGGTGTCCGCCTTGTCGCCGGGAAATTCCCTCGATGGTTGCGCTCGATAAGCACTTTGCAGGGCGTGGGCTAAATATAGTAGCTGTATCAGTAGATAAGCGCTTGGATGACCTGGCTGGTTTTGTCAAAGAGTATCATATGCCCTTTCAGGTGCTGCATGATGCCAATACGGCTGTCTCATCGCTCTACGGGGTGTTTCGCTATCCGGAGTCTTTCCTTATTGATCGTCAGGGTGTGATTAAGCATCACTATATTGGTGAAGTAGATTGGATGAGTGCACCGGTACGGCAAACGATTGAGGCGATGCTGCCTCCTATTGTGGCCAAGGGCGCGATTGCTCCCTCTGTCGGTGGTTGATGTGAGCACGGCTCTGCGCCAACGTATTGAAGTGTTGCGCAGTGAGTTGTGCGAGCATAATTACCGCTATTATATTCTTGACCAAGCGTCGATCAGTGATGCACAATACGATACGCTTTTGCAAGAACTGGAAGTATTGGAAGCGGAGCTGGGTGAGCCTGTGCCAGCAAGCTCCCCTACACAAACCGTGGGCGCCCCTCCTTCGCAGGTATTTCAGTCTCGCAGTCACGGTGAGGCGCTATTGTCTTTGGCAAATGCCTTTTCAAGCGATGATGTGACAGCGTTTGTGCAGCGCATTACCGATGCCTTGTCGATGCAGGAACTCTCTTTTATCGTTGAGCCGAAAGTGGATGGCTTGGCGATTAACCTGCGCTATGAATCAGGCAAGTTGACGGTGGCGGCAACACGTGGCGATGGCACGACAGGAGAGGATGTCACCGATAACGTGCGCACGATTGGTGATATACCGTGGCAGCTTATTGAGCCAGAAAGTGGGGCGACAGAGCTGCCCGATGTGCTGGAAGTGCGCGGTGAGATTTATATGTCACGGGCTTCTTTTGGCCGGCTAAATGAGCGCAAGGATCGAGAAGGTGCAGCGCCTTTTGCCAATCCTCGTAATGCAGCAGCAGGTGCACTTCGGCAACTCGATGCACGTGTGACAGCCAATCGCAGACTACAATTTTTTGCTTATGGTGTCGGATTAGGTGGCAGGAAAATTGCCAGCAGTCAGTCAGAGCTGCTCGAACGTCTGGCTAATTTTGGTTTTGCGGTGCAGCAGACTCATTGTGTTACGGATGTGGAAGGGCTGTTGGCCTCTTATCAGCAGCTTATGCAACAGCGATCTTCCCTGCCGTATGAAATTGATGGCGTAGTATATAAGCTGAATAATTTTGCTTTGCAGGAACGTATAGGAGCGGTAGCACGCTCACCACGCTGGGCGATTGCACATAAATTCCCTGCACAAGAGGTGGTGACGTACGTCAAAGCTATTATCTGGCAAGTGGGCCGAACAGGCGTGCTTACACCCGTGGCCGAGATGGACCCAGTGGCTGTTGGTGGAGTGATTGTTTCGCGTGCAACACTGCACAATATGGACGAACTAACACGTAAACAGGTGTACGTAGGGGCTAAGGTCATTGTGCGCCGGGCTGGTGATGTGATTCCAGAGGTCGTAAGGGCTATTGATGTGGATGCGATGGCCGAATTGCCCGAGCTGCCTGAACAGTGCCCGGTGTGCGCTGCCTCGCTATTTCGTTCGGATGGTGAAGTGGCTGTCCGTTGTAGCGGCGGCCTCTCCTGTCCTGCGCAGTTAATTGAACGTCTGCGCCATTTTGTCTCACGTGGTGCGATGGATATTGAAAGCATGGGTGATAAATTTATTGCCCAGCTGGTGGAAGAAAAGAAGCTGGTGGATATTGCTGGCCTCTATGAGTTCGACTATAACACCTTGTATGAGTGGCAGGGCATGGGTGAGAGAAGAATCAGCAAAATGCAGGCTGCACTGGCAACGAGTAAGCAGCGCCCTTTAGGCCGCTTTTTATATGCCTTGGGTATTCGCCATGTCGGCGTGACTACGGCGGCTTCTCTGGCCGATCAATTTGGTTCACTGGATGCTCTTATGCAGAGTGATGAAGAGATGCTGCTGGCGGTGCCGGATGTTGGTTCGGAAGTGGCGGGTGCTGTGCTTAGCTTCTTTGCAGAGCCACATAATCGAGACGTGGTTGAGCGCTTATTAGCCGCAGGTATTGATCCGGAAGCGCCGAAAAAAAAGGCTTCAAATCACCCTCTGGCTGGTAAAACCGTGGTGCTGACGGGCAGTTTTTCCGCCATCAACAGACGCGTAGCACAAGAGCAATTGCGCGCTCTGGGTGTGCGTGCCAGCGGTTCGGTATCCAAACAGACCGATCTGGTGATAGCCGGCGAAAAAGCCGGCTCTAAACTCACCAAAGCGCGTGAATTAGGTATTGAAGTAGCGGATGAATTGCAGCTCCTTGCCTGGCTTCATAGCAGCGAGTAAAACCACTCCGCAACTCAATCATGGGTTGTTTTTGTCGTTATACGCGCGAACACCTGCATCCATTAATCCAATGGAACTGGCGATGTTAAAGATGACCTTGGGGGTGCG
>JAUZRH010000267.1 GCA_030950555.1 Mariprofundus sp.
ACAGGTCCAGCAACGTATGTGGCCGGGTAATGTCCGGGAGCTGAAAAACTTTCTGGAGCGTTCCCTGATATTCGGTGATGAGTCGGTGGAAGATGATCTGGATTTGACACTGGCCGAAGCCATGCGCCGTTTCGAACGCTCATGGGCTGAGCGTGTGATTCATGACTGCGGTGGAGATAAGGCCGCCGCCGCCAGCCGGCTGGGTATCGGCCTGTCTACCTTGTATCGCAAGCTGGAGGAGTAAGCGCCGGCGCGCGATAGTGGATTTTAAAACGCAAAGGAAACAAAAAAAGGTGTCAGGAACCTTTTCCATGGGTTTCTCCTGATGCGTATGCTCGGCGGCTACGCCAGCCCGTCGGTTATACTAAGGTATGTTCCATCGTCCCCGTTATCAGGAATGGTGAATCATAAAATTCCCGGCTATGGGAATTGATTAATATCAGCGCCTTAAAATAAAATGCCGTAACATACCGTTATTACATGATATAAATCCATATCCGTTGTTGTCACCTGTGATGTGCAGAGCTGGCATCAAGCTTTCTCCTGAATGTTATCCGCTCTTTTTGCGAGAGTAGAAAAACAATGGAGGGTCAATCCAAATGAAAAAAATAATGATGACTACGGTTGTCGGCGCTTTCACCCTTGTGGGTACGCTCGCATTCTTTGCGAAAGATGCCGATGCCATTCCGGTTTTTGCCCGTAAATACGGCATGTCCTGTAATGCATGCCACACGATGTTCCCCAAGCTGAGCAAAATGGGTGTTGCGTTCCGTGAGCGCGGCTTCCGCTTTGAGGAGGGCAAGGACGATCTCGATATGCAGAATGGTCCGGGCAAGAACGTGGATACCGGTGATGAATCTCCGGCCTCGGTGTTCGCCAGCAACTTCCCGTTCACCGTTCGTACGCAGATTCTGTTCTCCGGCGCCGGGCCAATAACAGATACAGCCGGTCAGCCTGTTATGCCGGGTCACCGCTTCGGTATGCTCGATGGCGGTCTTACTCAGAATGCCGGAAAATGGTCTTCTAACAACAAAATAGGCTTTGGTGAGTTGGGGCTTATCTCCTCCGGCTCCTACGATAATTTTGGCTGGTGGATCGATGCAAATCAGAATGGTGTCGGTATGGCGGAAGGCGTTTATGTTGTCAGCGACCTGTTCAAGGTGCGTTTTGGCCGCGTGCAGAATGATGTTGGCTACGGCATGACTATGATGTCTCGTCGACCACTCGGTTTCGGTACGCTGGATGCAGCTCAGATGACTGGCGGCACGATGTTGATGATGGGCGACGGTATCTCGATCCATGGCACGACCGATGGTGATTCTGGTGTGGGTACGCTGTATAACTTCTCCGCCTTTACCTATGGAAAAAACCAGCCAGCTGATGCTTTAGGTAATGCCATCAATGCCAACCTGTTGGGTAAACGCGGCAGTGCTTATTACGGGCGTGTAGCACAGGAGTTTGATGATAATTATATCCTCGGCGTCTATGGTTATCAGGCTAAAAATTGGGTCAGTGATGCGATGGGTGGCGAAGCTGCCATGTATATGAATATGGGTGGAGCAGCAGGTGTGGGTGGTACGGCTAACGCCATGCAGTTTAGTGATGTGAGTCGTTATGGTGTGGATTTCGCGCTGAACTACGGCGAACCGCTGCAAATGTATGGTGCGTTCACCTTTGGTAAGAATACCAATCCAATAACCAACCAGAAACTTGATGTGCGCGGCTTTACCGTAGCCGGTGAATGGCTCGTTAAAGATGGTATGATGCTGGGCGCCAAATGGGATTACAGCCGGTCGGAGCTACAGGCCAATGCACTCACCTCAGTGATGCCAACTGCAACCCAGAATCTCACACTGTATGGTTTGTATCAGGTGGCCCAAAACGTGCAGGGTTTCTTAACCTACACCAACAGCAGGAATCTGGTGACAGGCATGGGCATGATGGCTGGTAAAACAGTGGCATTCCAGCAGCCTACATTGAATACGGTGATTGCCGGCATCGATATTGCACTATAACAATAAGGGAGGGGTTGATCTCTTCCCTTATTTTTAATACTCAAGGAGATGAGAATGAATAGTTTAAGAGCATCGATACAATCTGTATATCATGGACTAGCCATGGCACTGCTGGCGCTGATCATGGGCGCTTTATGGGCGGCTTACATTGCCACCCATCATGAGCAGCTGCATGGCGGCTTCGAAGCGCAGGAAGCCAGTATTGAAAAACTTGAAATGCAGCACCATAAGCAGGAGCTCGATATGACGGGGATGAATATGGATCATGCTCATGCCGATAGTGCGGCTCCCCATGCTCACCCTGACTCATCGGAGAGTCATCAGGATAATCATTCCGACTCTTCAGCTACAGCTGATGTCCATCAACATAGTCATTCGGGCAGCCTAGCAACTGATGCAATGCAGCGGTTACTGCGTGGCCATATTCACTTCATGGGTGTGGGTATCATGGTTATCGTGATGCTTATTCTGGTGGCCTCAACAAGTCTTAAATCATGTTGGCAAAAAGTGTTTGGCTGGACCTTCGGGCTGGGGACATTGATGTATCCACCAGCTTGGATTCTGATGGGTTTTCGCACGGTCGAATTGGGGCCAGAAGCGGCTGAGGAGAGTGTGCTATGGTTGTTCGGGCCGGCTGTCGCTCTACTAATTGGCTCGTTGATTGCATTGTTTGCGGTGATGGCTATAGAGTACTTAGGTCTAAATAAAAGGAGACTGTTTTCATGGGCATTCGTTCAATAATCTACCCGCTTCTATTCAGCACATCGTTATTACTCAGCGGTTGTGCAGGCGTGACGGGTGAATCGGTTAAAACAGGTCAGTTATCTGATTCGGCTACAGAGCAGATGGATCATAAGACGGATTTCTTTGCGGCACGTAAGGGGTTACGTGATGGCTATGAGATCATCTTCCATATCATGCCTGCACCGGAAGGGGCAGGCTTCAGCCGCAAAGATTATCATCTGATGGTAGGCATACTTCAGGATAGTAAGCCACTCACAAACCTGACGGTTTACTCCGATATGAAATACCCCGATGGTAGTTTTGAACCACGTTTAGCCATGATGCGGATGGGGGAGTGGTATATGACCCACTACAATCTCAGTCATGAACCGGGTCAGTACCTCATCACCATTGCTTTTGATGTATCAGGCAAACATTATAACTCTAGCATTCATTATCCTGAGTTTGCTATTCCTTCACCCTGAAGTGGAATCACTGGGTGATGGAACGCGAAGGTTTAGTTTTTATTGTTTGTCACCCTTTTTGCGTAAGCAATAGAAGCAAGCAATACTGTCCCGTGGCGCGCGATTAACCCAATATCCGTCGTTCTCACACAGGAACAACGGATATTGGGAGACGCTCTGAGGGCCGCGGAAAGAATAAATCATCCACGTGCTGGTCTATAAGCCCGCATGCTGCGTTGCCACAGAGTTACAACTAAAGGCAGTAGGCTATCGCGCCCATTCAGAGCTTGCTTATGCGCTTGATTTGGCGCCTTGAATCCAGCTACTATCCTGCGCATAATTTGGATACTTTATTCTTTCCGTGGCCCTGAGGTCTATCATTCCCGAGCCTTGCATCGGGAATCCAGCTCAAATAAATGCTCGGTTAATCTATATAGCCACTTGCAAAACCCATAAGCGGCGATTGACTTCCCCACTCCGGTGCATTTTCAGGCTGTGTTTAGCGTATGGAACCACCATGTGCTTCATCCATTCTAAAAATACACGCGAAGTGGGTTTGTCACGCATAGTTTTGTAAGTGGTTTAGTAAATACTTATTTTTAAAAGGCTTTGACGAAAAAAAGTTGCAATTAATAACCATTATTGTTCAAGTGTTTAAATGTCATAGTTGTGGTGCACTAACTGTGCTACCAAAGGTAATTTAGGGCATTGGCAAAATACATCGCCACAGCAAACTGAAAAAATTAAGAGTTGAGATAAATAGGAATACCCATTGAAGAAGCTGCTTGAATTAATAGGGAAAAATGAGGCTACATTTATTGGAGGGCATTATAAATGGCCTGGAATACCAACTAAATATGCTGTCCAATCGGCAATTTTAGCCAGAAATTTAGCAAATCAAATAAATGGCGAAATGTACATATTTTTAGATGATATTGGTGCATCGGATGCTTGCTCAGGAAATGTATGCTCAGCACCTTCGCAACTTATGGCGAATGTGGATAATAATTCAGAAATAAACAATCGTGAATGGCTCGATTCTATTCTTAAAGATCTAGCTGATAATTCAGATAACTATAATGCGGTGCCTCAGATACTTAATAATGTTCCTTCTGGAATTATTGTGAATAAGCAATCTGTTGATACTATGTTACTTGATTTAGAACGATATATTTATCAGTCAGATAGGACAAAGTTTTCTACAATCTTACTCAATACTAAAACAACTATTCCACATAAAAAAATTCTATTTGAAAGAAGTATGAGTAATGGTTCGTCAAGACAGCTACATAAAATAATTAAAAAAAATATTGCTACTGGAATGGTTGTGAATAGTAACGATGGGGAAACTTCTTTTTACTCAACTTCAAGTCACAGTTTCATGGAAGGCAAAACTCTTTTAAGAAGAGAAATACATTCTGAGAGCGGCACTAAAGCGTCTAATTTTTGTTCTGCTTTATTGGCGCAACTTTTTTTTAAGGTTTTACGCTCAAGGAAACATAAAAATAGTAATCATTCTATTATGTATATCATTCCCTGTTATGATAGAGGACGGCTCTATGAAGCTATTCATGCTTTTTATTCAATATACAGCCCGAGTTTTCAACATTGGTTTGAGCTGCAGCAAGTAACAATCATCATTTCATATTTTTTTAATTCAAAAATGATTCATGATTTTTATCTCATGGATGAGCATGAAATTTCATACTATACAAAAGGTACTGATTATGAATATTTATCTTGATTATAATGCGACAACCCCTATTGATAGAGGGGTGCTAGATTCAATGAAGTCATATATGGAGGGAAAGTTTGGCAACCCCTCCTCAGCCCATGTTTTTGGGTGGGAAGCTGAAATTGCTTTAGAAAATGCAAGACAAAAGGTGGCTGAGTCTATTAATGCTAATCCTGATGAGATATTTTTCACATCAGGCGCAACTGAAGCTAATAATACAGTTATTAGATGGGCTTATGAGAAAGGAATTCCTATAATTACTTCTAAAATCGAACATAAATCGGTACTTTCACCCGTTCAATATTTACAAAGAAAAGGCCATGATGTTTCATTGTTAGAAGTAAATAGCGAAGGGTTACCGCAATTACCTATATCAGGACTGAAGAAAGGTTCATTACTTACAATAATGGCTGTTAATAATGAGGTACACACTGTATGTGATCTTCACCGTATGGGTGCTTTTTGTAAAAAACATGACCTTATTTTTCATGCTGACTGTTCTCAAGCTTTAGGTAAAATAGAAATAAATGTAAAAGATATCCTTATTGATATGTTATCAATTTCAGGTCATAAAATATACGGCCCAAAAGGTATTGGCGCTTTGTTTATTAGCAAGAAATTTCAAAAGAAATTTTCACCGTATTTGATTGGTGGCGGTCAAGAAAGAGGCTTGAGGGGCGGAACCTCGCCCGTATTTTTGTGTGTCGGCTTAGGGAGTGCCTGTTCACTAGTAACAGGAAATTTAAAGGAATATCAAGAATTGTATACCCACTTTTCACATTACTTTATTCATAGTCTTTCTGAAAAGAAAATATCGTATGAATTGATTGGGCAGCCTATAGGTGTTCGCCAACCAGGTGGTGTTTCATTGTGTATTACAGGACTAAACGCTAGAGAATGGTGTGAAAAGCATCCAGAAATAGCGATCTCTCAAGGCTCTGCCTGTAATTCAAAAAGCGGTTCGCATGTGCTGAATGAACTTAAAATTTCACAATATAAAATAAATAGTGTCATTAGAGTTAGTTTTGGCAAAGACACAAAAAATAGCGAGATAGATATGTTGGTTAATGCAATACATAAACAAGTCAAAAGTATGGCATCCTTCACCAACTATAAAAAATAGTTAACGCTTCTCATTACCTCAGAGCTGAAAGATGTCTCTTCATCTTCCGTAGGCCAGATGAATCATGGGCGTTTTTTATTGATTTCCTCACCCATGCCTTAGGGCCACGGAAAGAATAAAGTATCCAGAGAGCCAAGTGCAAAACTCGTGAGCGGCGATCGGCGGCCCCACTTTGGCCCATTTCCGCGATGTTGTTTGCTCCATGGAACCACCATGCACCTCATTCCACCTCAAAAATGGACTCAAAGTGGGATTGCCGCTCATCCACCCAGAGTTTTGCAATTGGCTCGGAAGATGAAGAGATATCTTTCAGCTGCGAGGTAACGTAAGGTGTCAACTACTTTTGGGGCTGTATGAAGGATGCCAGTATTTCGACAACCTAGGCTTCATTGCAACAGAAGACTGATACTGCAACGCAGAAAGCGAGCTTTTAGCGCAGCAGAAGGGATGATGTGTGTTTCTATGACCCTAAGTGGAAAGCCTTCCTATGTAAATCGGAAATGAAGGATGCCGACGCTGCTATCTTTTCACCCGCCTTTGCTCGGCCTCCTATGCGCTCGCTGCGGTGAAATGCCCTGAGCTTTGGCCGTAGGTTTGACATTCACGGGTAGCCTCCTAGCCTTGCACATATCAGATAAAAAGAGGTGTAGATGAAGGTCATGGTTATCGGCGGCGGCGGTCGTGAACATGCATTATGTTGGAAGTTGAAACGCTCTCCATCCGTTAGCGCAGTTATTTGCGCACCGGGTAATCCGGGCATCGCTCGCGAAGCGCGTTGTGTAAACATTGGCGTAGAAGACCTCGCTGGCATCATCAATTTAGCAAAAATCGAAAGCGCTGATCTCATTGTTATTGGACCCGAAGTACCCTTGGTTGCAGGGCTTGGCAACCAACTTCGAAGCGAAGGTTTTGCTGTATTCGGCCCCGATAAAGCAGCGGCCAACCTTGAAGGCAGCAAATCATTCTCTAAACGACTAATGTATGAGGCAGGCGTACCAACAGCCCGCTTTGAAGTACATGTTAATTGTGATGAGGCCATCGACACCATTCGCAGCTGGGGTGCGCCGATTGTTATCAAAGCATCAGGACTTGCTGCAGGTAAAGGCGTGGTTGTCGCGCAAACAGAGAAAGAGGCCATTCAGGCCGTAAAGTCCATGCTGGCTGGCAACGTCTTTGGCGAGGCTGGATCTCAGGTGGTCATTGAGGAGTGTTTGATCGGCGAAGAGGCCTCTTGCCTATTCATCGTCTCGGGTGATACCATTTTACCACTCGCTTCATCTCAAGATCACAAGGCCTTACTTGACGGGGATCTTGGCCCGAATACGGGCGGTATGGGCGCCTACTCTCCGGCACCATGCATCACTGATGAGGTGGCTGAAGTGGTACTCGAAACCATTGCCCGGCCAATTATTGCCGCCCTGAAAAAGAAAGATGCCGAATTTATCGGCATCCTCTATGCTGGCATTATGCTCACTAAAGATGGCCCAAAAACACTCGAATTCAATGTCCGTTTTGGCGACCCTGAGTGCCAACCTCTCATGAGCCGTTTAAAATCAGACCTTGGTGAGTTGTTATTAGCGGCCGCTGAGCGCCGCTTACATGATGTAAAACTTGCGTGGGAAGATGGCACGGCACTCTGTGTTGTTGTTGCCTCTGATGGTTACCCTAACCACTTCGAGAAAGCGCAGCTTATTGGCGGCCTAGATGCAATAGAAGCTGCTGGCGCTATCGTATTTCATGCGGGTACTGACGAAAAAGATGGTGCCATTGTCAACAAAGGCGGCCGTGTGCTGGGAGTAACGGCTAGCGCAAGCAGTGCAAAAGAAGCGCAAACCATCGTTTACCGCGCACTGAAAAAACTCGACTGGCCAGGCGGCGTTTATCGCCATGATATCGGCCACCGAGCCGTCACAAGGGAAAACAAGCAGTCAACCAGCATTTAGGTAATAATAGCAGCCTGGAGATCCGCAAGAGGGTGATGTTAATGCCAGCTGAAGCCACAACCCCAAGAGCATCGCTGTAAGTCATTGCATTTGTTCCCGACGCTTGCTGCTAAACTGCTACGAAAGATTTTACGATGAGGTCAAATAATGGAAGCAATCAAGATTTTGATACTAATGGGCAGCAAATCGGATATGCCTATTATAGAAAAAGCAGAAACAGTACTCAATGAATTTAGTATCCCTTATAAAACCCTCGTGCGCTCTGCTCACCGCACACCAGAAGCCACCATGCAGGCCGTCATCGATGCTGAAGCGGCAGGCTGTCAGGTATTTATCTGTGCCGCAGGTATGGCGGCGCACCTGGCGGGTGTTGTCTGTTCTAAAACAATCAAACCGGTGATTGGCATACCTATTGCCAGTGGCCCACTACAAGGTGAAGATGCCCTACACTCTACTGTGATGATGCCACCAGGCATGCCTGTAGCAACCGTCGGCATCAATGCTTCAAAAAATGCCGCTCTTTTGGCCATCCAGATGTTAGCCCAAAACGACACCAGCCTGACTGAAAAACTGTTGGCAGACCGCCGAGCGCAAGCTGAGGCTATTCTCGCAGAGTAAAGTGGCCAACCAACGCTCATCTACCATCAATAAGCTAGCAGCACTCCGCTGTGTGCCTATGCTTCAATGGGGCGGCCTACTTGCCCATGACACCGCCACGCTGCCGGGCATCACAGCCTGTGCTACACGCCAGGCTGCAAATAAACTAGTTCAATTCAAACAACGCAAGGGTCCTTTTATCCTGCTGGCCGACTCCACCCACACCGCCAGCCACTTGGCTCGCCACCTGACACCTGAGCTACGATGCTTGATGCGTAACGCATGGCCAGGGCCCGTGACGCTTCTCTTGCCTGCCATCGCCTCCCTGCCGCACTGCTTCCAACAAAATGGATTTGTCGCTGTACGTGTGGATGCTTCATTGCAAGTCCGACAACTCGCACGCGCCTGTGGTGGCTTGTTAATATCTAGCAGCTTAAATCGACGCGGCAAGAACCCTTCGCAAGCCACACTCAAAAACCACATGCGACTGCATCGTTTTTTACGCGCACGACTAGTCGGCCCCCCTGCTGGCGGTCATCATTCAAGCATCATCCAGCCACGCCGCAAGCACGCCAATATTATTCATCGATGACGAGTCCAACTTGAGTAGCTAAGATGCCGCCCATGCAATCATTCCCTGAATTTCTAAAATATATCTGGCAGCGCCTAGGCACTATGTCGCTAGCCATCATCCTACTTGTCGTACTGGCTATCGCTTCGGTGATTGGCACATTACTGCTACAAAACCAAGATCAGGCCGACTACCTTCAACAGTTTGGCCCCCTATGGTACTGGCTCTTTCGCTCTCTAGGCCTATTTGATATGTATCATACTTGGTGGTTTCTGACTATTTTGGGCTTCATCATGCTGTCTGTCAGCTCGTGCTTATGGCGTAATATACCAAAAATGCTCAAAGAGATGCGCGCCCGCAGGGCTAATGTCTCAGACAAAGCACTGCGACACTTTAAATAGAAAGAAAACTGGCAGTTTCCTAAAACAGCAGATACTGCATCGCTGCAGCAGACATTCCAAAGCAAATTAGATGGCTGGGAATTTCGCACGGCGGAGGAGCAGGGGAACAGCTATCTTCGCGCCGATAAAGGTCGCTGGCATAAATGGGGCTATATTTTTGTCCACTCAGCGATCCTAGTGATTCTGGTTGGCGGCTGGATGGGTTCACAGTATGGCTTCCGCGGCAACATGGCTGTGCCGGAAGGACAATCTGAAAAAGAGATTTCGTTCCTGCAGGGGACTGAAACAGGCTATAAAACCATGCCCTTCTCCATTCGCTGCAATAGCTTTTCGATTGAATTTTTCCCTACCGGTGCGCCCAAAGAGTTCCGCAGTAATCTGACCATTATTGATGATGGCAAAGAGACGCTGACATCGGATATTATCGTCAATGAACCGCTCTATTATAAAGGCATCCGTATCTACCAGGCTAGCTTCGGCGATGGTGGCTCAGATATCTCATTTAAGCTCTTTCACATGGATGGCTCCGAAGCGATTAGCACGGCCCACTCACAGGTATATAAAACATGGCGTGACAAGGAAACGGGCGTCTCTCTGAAAGTCACCGATTTCAAACCCTATAATGTTGAAAACATGGCCAATCCGGGCGAACCGAAAAATTTTCAAGATCTAGGTCCGGCCGTTATTTATGAAATGCGCGGGCCAGGCTTGAAACCTGTTAAAATCAAAGCATTTATGAATCCATTCACCGATAGTGATGGCAATAACCAGGGCTCATTTATCATGATCTCACTTAGCGGTGATGCGGCTGACTTCAAACCTGTAGCACTCGGTTTGGATCTAAGTAATCCGGTTGAGTGGAAACTGTTTCATGCATTTATGCGCCACCTCTCGAAACTAAGCGGTGGAAAACAGACCAAAGAGGCTAATTTAGCCGCCTTCAAGGCAGCCATGAATGAAGTATTTGGCGAAGGCAAACGTCCGGAAGGCTTTCAATCAATGGCCATGCGTACCTTGCAGGCCGTCAACATGTTACCACAACTCCCTTGGCCTGTTTTACCTATGTTAGGCGACTTCAAGCTTCATTATTACACGGGCTTGCAGGTAGCCAAGGATCCCGGCATGAATGTAGTATGGATAGGTAGCGCCCTGCTAGTGATCGGTTTATGCATTATGTTCTACATGCCACACCGTAAATTATGGTTAATCATCAAGGAAGAGGATGATGGTGTAGCGGTCACACTTGCCGGCATGGCCAACCGCAATCACCTTGTTTTTAATAAGGATTTTCATGATCTCTTCACGAAACTCGATGATGATTTCGCCACATTAGTTAAATAAAACCAACAACGGAGAACGAACTATGACAGCAACCACAACCACTGCTGAAGCCAGCCTTTCTACAGCTCTGTATCAAGGTCGATGGGTCTACCTGCGCTTTGCTGCCTACCTGGGCGCCATGACCGGCATTGCCTGTATGGCCATGTTTGGCACGGATGCATACGAAGAGAATGCCTTCCTGTATCAAATACTAAGCATGAAAGGCGTCATCTGGGGCGGCACCGCTGCCATCGTTGGCTCTGGCCTGGCTATCATTGCATCATCACTCAAAGCCAATCTGTTAAATGCTAAATCCGCTCGCAACTTCACCCCTTGGTTGGATGGCTTTGTTTTCATGGTGATTCTGGCCTCCATCTGGGCACTATTTGAACCGGCTCAGTCGCAAATTTCTTACGATAACCAAGCCAACCTTTTTGCCGGACGCGTGATTATGGCCATGAATGTCATATTCATCTTCTCCGCTGTCTCCTATATTGCTTACCTCTTTGCGCCTGATTCATTTATCGGGCGTATCGCCACATGGTCAGCTTATAGTGGCGTTTTCCTCGGTGGTTCGGCACTGCTACTACGCTGGCATGAGTCTTACCTATTCGATATGGAGATTGGTCATGCCCCCGTCTCCAATTTATATGAAGTATTTATTCTTCTTTTCTGCATTACCGCAGCGATCTATCTTGGCTTAGAAAAACGCTATCAAGCCAAAGCGATGGGTGCATTTGTACTCCCTATAGTCTCTGCCGGTGTCTTTTTTGGCATCTGGTTAGACTCTATTGGTCAGGGCGACATTAAACCGCTTGTACCAGCCCTGCAATCCTACTGGATGAAAATCCATGTACCCATGAACTTTGTCGGCTACGGTTCCTTTGCTGTTGCTTGCGGTGCAGGCATGGCCTATCTGTTCCGCCATCGCTTAGAAGCCAAGGGTGGCAGCTCAAAGATGCTCGCTATCTTCCCATCGTTGGAGCAGCTTGATCTATTGGCTTATAAGGCAGTGGCGATCGGCTTCCCAGCCTTTACCCTTGCCACCATTTTGGGCGCGGCATGGGCTGCTGAAGCATGGGGCGGTTACTGGTCATGGGATCCAAAAGAGACATGGGCACTGATTGTCTGGCTTATTTATGGTGCTTACCTGCATGCACGCGTCTCTCACGGCTGGCATGGTAAGGCCTTAGCTTGGTGGGCCGTGGCTGGATTTTTAGTGACTGTTTTCTGTTTTCTGGGCGTTAACATGTACCTCTCTGGTCTGCACTCCTACGGCATGTTGGTCTAAACTATCTATTCCGTGTTAGGGTCACGGAAATAATAAAGTGTCCCAAGCTGCGTAGGATAGAAGTTCGTCTTCAAGGCGAAGAGTTTGGCGCATAAGCAAGCCCTGAATGGGCGCGATAGCCTACTGCCTTTAGTAGTGACTGATGCTGCAACGCAGAA
>JAUZRH010000268.1 GCA_030950555.1 Mariprofundus sp.
AAGGGCCACGGAAAGAATAAAGTATCCAGGTTATGCGCAGGATAGTTGTTGGATTCAAGGCGCCAAATTAAGCGCATAAGCAAGCCCTGAATGGGCGCGATAGCCTACTGCCTTTAGTAGTAACTCTGTGGCAACGCAGAATGCGGACTTATAGACCAGCACGTGGATGATTTATTCTTTCCGCGGCCCTAAGTACAGCATGACGAGAAGTGGTATGGGTCTATTTTTAGCAGCATTCTGCGACAGGGTCAGGGAAAAACCTACGGCCTAAAAACGAATGTTAAGCGGACTTCCTCTTCATTGTCGTTATATAGCCCCTCTTTTTTATGCTAAGTGATGTGTTTTCAAGGCTTAACCATTTCTCTCCACAGAAGCTGTGGATAAGTTTGTGGATAGATAGCTGTTGGGCTTGTCTAGCAACGCTTGAAGGCGCGGTTAAAGCTATTGCCTGTTTTTTAGGCATTAAAAAATAGTACAATATAATCAGTATGTTAATGTTATTTTCTGTTGTTTTTGTAGGCTTATATTGGTGTGACTTATTTGACTTATTTAGCGCTTGATTAAAGTGGATAATAATGATACTGAGGGTTTAAAGTGCATTGATAGGTACTGTTTTAAGCGGTTCTAAAGGTTGATTTTAGCCTTGCTAGTAACTTTCTGAGGGGTAAGGCGCTCACAGCTATCAATGATGTTCTCTAACGGGGCTTGATATGGGTGTGTGGCTCACTGTTGAGAAACAACGATTTCCAAGAGTGATGGCATGCGATCTTTTTGTATCTAGTTCCATGTTATTACTGCCATGCGGTTAACTGCAGTATTCTATCTGCGAGCTTGGCAAGCTGCTAATGTCATCATGATGTCATAGGAATCGCTTAGCAGTGCAGCCATTGTAGGTAGATGTTGAATGTATGGCTGAAGGATGTTTACCCATGCGTGTAACTTTCATAGTGGTACCTCACATTGGTTAATAATAGTTTAGAAAGCTTCTAAGGATGATAATATGAATAAACAACCGCTTACGCCCGACCAGTTAAAATCGATACATGGTTTTTGGCGAGCTAGTAATTATCTGGCTGCTGGTATGATTTACTTGCGTGATAACCCGCTTTTAAGGCAAACCATTAAATCAGAACATATTAAGGAGCGCTTGCTCGGCCATTGGGGATCGAGTCCTGGGCTGAGTTTTATCTATGCACATATGAATCGAATCATTGTAGAAAAAGATGTGCATTCCATCTTTATGGCTGGGCCTGGGCATGGTGCACCCGGTGTTTTGGCGCCAGTCTATCTGGAAGGGCGTTATAGTGAGGTTTATCCGAATAAGAGCGAGAATGAAGAGGGAATGAAGTTATTTTTTAGAGATTTCTCTTTTCCAGGTGGTATTGGTAGTCACTGTACGCCTGAGACACCGGGTTCTATTCATGAAGGCGGTGAGCTGGGATATTCAATCTCGCACGCTTTTGGTGCAGCTTTTGATAATCCTGAGTTGATTGTCACTGTTGCTGTGGGTGATGGGGAGGCTGAGACCGCTGCACTGGCCACTTCGTGGCATTCAAATAAGTTTCTGAATCCAGCCCGTGATGGGGCGGTATTGCCAGTGCTTCATCTTAATGGCTATAAAATTAACAATCCTTCGATTCTTTCACGCATCCCCAACGAAGAGCTGAGTTCTCTGATGCATGGTTATGGTTGGAAGCCTTATTTTGTTGAGGGTTCAGATCCTCAATTGATGCATCAGCAGATGGCTGTGGCAATGGATAATTGTACAGAAGAGATTAAGGCGATCTGGGAACGGGCGCGCCTGCATGGTGAAGTGGTGCGCCCTTACTGGCCGATGATTGTACTGCGTTCTCCAAAGGGATGGACCGGTCCAGTCGAGGTGAATGGTCATCATGTGGAAGGATTCTGGCGAGCACATCAAGTTCCTATTGCAGGTGTTGCTGGCGATCAGGATAAAATTGATCAACTTGAAACATGGTTGCGCAGTTATAAGCCGGAAGAGCTATTTGATGAACTGGGTGCCTTGAAAGAGGAGTATAAAACCCTGACGCCTCGTGGTGAGAAGCGCATGAGTGCCAGTCAACATGCCAATGGTGGGCGTATTCGCCGACAACTGCGCATGCCAAAATTCAGTAATTTTGCACAAGCTGTGGAAAAACCAGGTACGATTGAGGCGGAAAATACCCGTCCATTAGGTCATTTTCTGCGTGATATTATGAAGGAAAATATGGATAATTTCCGTATTTTTAGCCCAGATGAGAATAGCTCTAACAAGTTGGATGATATCTATGAAGTAACTAAAAAGTGCTGGATGGCGGATCTACTACCGATTGATAGTGATGGTGGTGAACTGGCGGCTGATGGCCGTGTGATGGAGATGCTCTCTGAGCATACGATAGAAGGGTGGTTGGAAGGCTATCTACTGACCGGTCGTCATGGCTTCTTCTCTACCTATGAATCTTTTGTGCATGTGATCGACTCGATGTTTAATCAGCATGCAAAATGGCTGGCGATGTGCAATGATGTACCTTGGCGTGCGCCAGTTTCATCACTAAATATGTTGATCACTTCCACTGTATGGCGCCAGGATCACAATGGCTTTACCCATCAGGATCCGGGTTTTCTCGATTTGGTGGTTAATAAAAGTCCAAAAGTTACCCGCATCTATCTTCCACCTGATGTAAATACCCTTTTGGTAACAGCTGACCACTGCTTAAAGAGTAGTAATTATATCAATGTAATTGTGGCTGATAAGCAGAAACATCTACAGTATATGGATATGGATGCGGCAGTGAAACACTGTACCAAAGGTCTGGGTATTTGGTCTTGGGCGAGTAATGATCAGGGCTTTGAACCGGATGTGGTGATGGCCTGTGCTGGCGATGTGCCAACTCGAGAAGCACTGGCAGCGACCTATATTCTGCGTCAAAATTTTCCTGAGCTAAAAATACGCTTCATCAATGTGGTTGATCTCTATCGATTGACACCTGAATCGGAACATCCGCACGGTTTGAGTGATAGTGATTTCGATAGCCTGTTCACAGTTGATAAGCCAATTATTTTTAATTTTCATGGTTATCCATGGTTGATTCATCGTTTAGCTTACCGTCGTACCAATCATAAAAATCTGCATGTGCGTGGTTATAAAGAGCATGGTAGCATCAATACACCGTTGGAGCTGGCAATTTCTAATGAGATCGACCGTTTCTCTCTAGCGATTGATGTGATTAATCGTATTGCTGGCTTGAAAGTTGCAGGTGCCCATGTGAAAGAGCAACTGAGAGATCAGCAGCTACAATGTAAAGAGTATGCTTATGAGCATGGTGTTGATCTACCGGAAGTAACTGATTGGACTTGGCCGCTTTAAGCATTGTCTGATCATTTCTGTTTATAGCAGTTTCTGTTGGTGCTGAAAAGTCCTGAATTTGTATAGTAACCCTAACGTTTTGGACTTATTGGCAGCATGAAAAGGTGCATTGTGTAATACAGCGCACTTTATCAGTGTATATCAATGATACATTATTACTAGATATCACAAATAATATCAGTGGAGCCACGTGCAAAACTCTGGGTGGATGAGTGACAATCCCACTTCGAGTGCAACTTAGGATGAAATAAAGGGTATGGTGGTTCCATACGCTGAACGCAGCCTAGAAATGCGCCGAGTGGGGCAGTTAATCGCCGCTCATGGGTTTTGCAAGTGGCTCAGTGGTTTATGAAATCAACAGAATCTGTTATAAATAGAAATATTGAAATTAAAATCAGGCATCCTTCACCAGCCATAAAAAATAGTTGACGTTTTACGTTACCTCACAGCTGAAAGATGCCTTTTCACTTTTCAACCTTCTCCCTGAGGGAGAGGGTATTGCTAGGCTGTAGAAATTTACATAGTCCCTCGCTTTTTGGCTACAACAATACTCATCTCTACGCATCGTAAGGTGATTTAAGTATTACGCCCGTCATTCCCGTGGAGAACCTACCCCCCCGCGCGAAGGCGTGGGGCGAGAATCCATCCGCGTTCCCACGCTCCTGTGTGGGAACGCATAGCAGAGCGTTTGATTTGATATGGATTCCCGATCAGGTCGGGAATGACAGATCATTCATACTAGAATCACTATAACTCGATGTTCCAGTTTTGTTGTGGAAAATCGAAGAACGTACTTGAACTCAGCTAGTTTATGTTCATACGCAAATAAAACCATAGTTTCTCCTCTTAACGACATCCATAAAACAGTCAAAGACTTTCCACCACGGAGGCACGAAGGGCACGAAGATAATCATTATCATAAATGAACATGTTCAGCTAAACTACGTATTCTATCCCTGTATTTCCTCTGCGTTTTTTGAATCAGGCCTATCTCGCGGCAGTATATCGCGTTTACTCCTCTGCGGTGAAATGTTTTAAAGCGTTGACACCTCACATATAAAAACTGGAACATCGAGTATAAAAATCCAAAAAGTGGGAACGAAAAATATCCCTGTATTTCGACAGTCTAGGGTATTGCTCACGTCCCAGTGTATGCAAGCTGAGGCTTTTGCTCCCTCTCCGGGAGAGGGTTGGGGGAATTAGGGCCGCGGAAATAATTAACTATCCCATTCTACTGGTCTATAAGCCCCTCTTCTGCGTTGAAGAATCAGCCACTTTTTAAAAGCAATATGACTACCTATCGCGCCCATTCAGGGCTTGCTTATGCATCAAACCCTTCGCCTTGAAGACGAACTTCTATCCTACGCAGCTTGGGACACTTTATTATTTCCGAGGCCCTTAATGTGTAAACCAGAAAAGGATGGATGCCTAAAATCATTAGAGTTAGCCATTTCAGCTCTTGGAGAATCGCAGGAGAGAAAGTTTAGATCTGTTTTTTTAATATGAATACGTTATTTTACCCTACCTCAGAGCAAGACATGTTTACTATTTCTGCGTATTAGTTATTCTGTTCAAATGTTTAAAGGGGTGGGCGGTTGAGAGGTGTTTCTCAGTATTGCTCAAAGGTTTAGCATTGGAACCCTCTTTAATTCAGATGATTGAATAGAGGCTTTTGATACAATGGACATTCTTCAATACGAATCAAAAATTTGGGCGACTGCTAATTTACTACGCGGGTGTGGTATCAAAGAGTCTGAATGGCCATCGTTTATGATGCCATTTTTTGCCTTGGCGATGGTTGAAAGTCGATTGGTGCGGATGTTCGATCAACTCAAAGCGGACATTGGCAAAGAATCCTTTGAGCAGATTGATAAAGATGACCTGTACGAGATGATTCGTGATGAAGGTCAGGGTTATAATAATTTTATTTTTGAAAAGTCTCAGTCACTCTCTGATATTTGTAAGAATGACAAATC
>JAUZRH010000269.1 GCA_030950555.1 Mariprofundus sp.
TCCAATTCTGCTGGTCTATAAGTCCGCATTCTGCGTTGCCAAATCAGTTACATAGCCCTGCTATGCGCTTGATTTGGCGCCTTGAATCCAAACTTCTATCCTGCGCATAACCTGGATACTTTATTCTTTCCGTGGCCCTTACTTTTTCATATCCATGAGTGCCTGCTGCATATCGGCCTGAGTACGGATGGCCGCCACATTTGCCTGCAGTGTAATCTTGTTACTACTCATTTTCACCATATCTTGCCCTAGATCCGTGGTAGACATTTTTTCGCCAGCACTATTTTCAATCGCTGCGCGTGCTTCAGGACTGATCTGTATTCGGTCGCCTGACTGCACTACCCTACTCGCTTTGAAGCCATTGGTCTGAACATTCGCAATATTATTTGCAGACACTTCCTGCATTGTTATTGCATTTTTCATGGCTGATATATTCGCATTCACCTGCATACAAACTCCTCATATCCAAATAATCTACGCATCCAACCATACTTCAATGATTCTTGCAAAATTCATGCGCCACGATGGGTGCGATGATACGACGCAAGAAACTATATGCATTCCCACGCAGGAGCGTAGGAACGAGAAAATAACCAGCTATGTAATGTCAATTCAGATTTTAGGCTAAAGAGCAATAGCATCCAGCTTGGCAAACAAATCCTCTGCCATAAAAGGTTTTCGCAGGTGCTTCATCAGCAAAGCATCACTACCCAGATGCTCCTCCATATCATCGGCATAACCCGTTAATAGCAATGTTTTCTCGCGCAAATCCAGTCCTTGGGCCGCCACCTGTCGTATAAATTCAGCTCCATTCATTTCAGGCATGCGCACATCCAACAGCAACAGATCAGGTGCACCATGTTTGTTCACCCAATCCAAAGCTTGAACACCGTTGGATGCCTCATGTATTTCCAAGGTAAACGCTTTCTCTTCAACCCACACGTCGAGCATTTCAACGATAACTTCACGAATATCTTCATTATCATCAGTTACAAGAATATGGTAAGTAGCGGATGTCATCAGTGTATCTCCTGAGTAATTGGTAGCCAAATACGAAATTCAGATCCATGGCCGGGAGCACTTGCAACGTCCATGACCCCTTGATGTTCATCAATGATGCCATAGCAAATTGATAAACCTAGGCCCGTACCTTCGCCTGTAGGTTTGGTGGAAAAGAATGGTTCAAAAATTCTACTTTTGATCGTTTCATCCATGCCCGGGCCATTATCTTTTACGCTTATCAAGACACCGTCCACTTTAGCCCGTTGCTGGTGCTCACTGCTTACCGTCAAGATACCATCCTCTTTGAGCACATACCGAGCATTAACCAATAAATTAAGCAGGATCTGTTGAATCTGCCGATGTGCGGCATAAACCAGTGGCAGAGCCGGATCCAGATGCTGGTTGAGGCGGATACCACCTTGATCGAGTTCTTTTTTATACATATTCAACACGAAGCGGATATCTTCATTAATATCATCCAGCACTTTCTCATTGCGCTCACTTTTAGAAAAGCGCAACAGCCCTTCAACAATACTACGCGCCTGCTCCATGCCACGGATCGCTTTACTGAGCATATCCTTACGTTTTTCCTCAGCCATATTCGGTTTTATCTGAATAATACTGAGTATGCCCATCGGCCCAGAGAGAGCATTATTTAATTCATGGGCCGTACCTGCTGCCAACTCACCCAAACTCTCCATCTTCTGCAGCTGAAACACCTGCTCACTAAGCTTTTTCTTCTCCTCTTCCAGTGCCAGCTCACGCGACAGATGATCTTTTTCGCCAATCAGCGCCTGACGTTTTGCCATTTGACGCAACGTCAGAATAGCACCTATAATAATCATCAGCAGAAAGGCCACACCCAGCAGATAAATACGATTGGTTTTTTCATGTACCAAACCCGATACCGCTGAATCATCATACGCTAGGTTCACCGTAATACTATGTGGACCAATCTTGCTGCGCGCCGTCGCCACCGTAAACCCCTTGCCATTGATGGTGGTGCGATGAATACCTGAAGCAAGCACCGTAGATGGGAATGCCTGAAGCAGTGCCTTGGCCAGATGCGTTTTATCCGAGTCCACGCTGTTCTTCTGTTCTACACGTGGCAGCACGGAATGAAATAGAACATCACCACTACTCTCATCGACGATCCAGTGCATCAGACCGTTGGCCTGTAGTCGCCCAAGTTCTGTGGCAATGGTGCGGTCAAAATCAATCTGAGCCATAATAACACCGGAAAAAGCATCGGTTGGCGGTGGAAAGTTTTTATCGATGATGCGGTTATAAACCGGTGATGAAACGCGCATCTTCAGGTGATCACCCTCATGAACCCAATTGGAGAAATAGAGCGAGGATGTCTCCTTGGGCACTTTGAAATAATCTGCATCAGCATGTTTACCCTTATAGATATACTGCATCGATTCCGGATAGTTGGTAAACAGACTACCATCGGGGCCAAACAATACAAAACCATCGACGCGCGGAGCGGCAAAGGTATTCACCTTTTCCATATCACGGGTACCGTTGTGCAGCTCTTGACGTTGCATCGCAGGAAATTGACCGAGTAGACGCACATTTTCGGCCACGTCATTAGCAATATGGAAACCCACACGTGAACTGGCAATATCCACCACCGTCAGATTTTGCTGATCAAAGGCGGTGCGCAGGTCATCCTCCAGCCCTTGAGCCAGATCGCGAGAGACACTGTAAAATGTGAACATCACAGCTGTAATAAGCAACAAACCAACTAACAACTGCCTCGTTTTAAGTTGCTTAAACATACCTGTCTGAAATGTTTCTTTCGGATTCATCATCAAGTCCCCCTATCAATATCTGCACATAACGATACATGGATCAACAAATAGTATTGCACGCAATATCAACCCACAGCAACTATCACAATAAATCGTGAATCTCGATACAATAGCCAAACAGCCTATAAAATCAATAAACATCCGCTCAAGCTTCCCGTGGTGATGCGAAGTGTTTTTTGCCCGTCATTCCCGTGAAGACGGGAATCCATTGGTTTTGATCTCAGACAGAGCGTCTATGTTGATGTGGATTCCCGATTTAACCCTCGGGAATGACGGGCGTAAGGGCTGCGGAAAGAATAAATCATCCACGTACTGGTCTATAAGTCCGCATTCTGCGTTGCCACAGCGTTACGACTAAGACTATCGCGCCCATTCAGGGCTTGCTTATGCGCTTGATTTGGCGCCTTGAATCCAACAACTATCCGGAGCTTAACCTGGATACTTTATGCTTTCCGTGACCCTAAGGTGGGACAAAGACAGGGACATTAAGCAGTTTGTTGAAGAAAAAATAACTATAACCGAAAGTATCACATTGTATTTGTAATTGCAGGTGTCCCGTCTTAAAAGGGAAGCCTACTTTTCTAGAATTAGGCAGCGCTGAATATTGTTGCCTACATCTACGCGGCCGGTTTTCAGGGCTTTATACATGTGCTTGAACACTTCGCCGGGATTACCTTTGCCATCATCGAGAAAGTAAGAGTGGCCTTTGGGGTAGTCATAGCTGTTGTTAAAATCATCACAATCCACGGCATAGATGTTTTTCGGGGCGTTTTCCATATTTTCAGGCCCTGTATGGCCTAAGCGACGGGAGGCAATCTTATTTTTCAGGTTGGAAACTTTACTGGCCCTTAGCGCCAAATCATCAGAGGCATGGTACACAACTACATTTCTGGATGCATGGCAGATCAGTTCACCACTCTGGCCATACTCCAGTGTTTCATTAACCACATCAGCGGCCATTAAGAAGGTATTGCGGAACAGCATCGGCACACCGGAAGCCAAATCATATTTATTCCATGCCCGAATCGTTTCACGCAATACACGATTACCCATGGAGTGAGCGAGAATATTCATGCGCTTCATACACTGTTTATCCTCTCCAAGTTCATGCCGCCATGCCATGAACTTTTGCAACAGACGCGACATGGAGGCAGCACTATGATCGGCCGACTTCTGATCATCCCAATAGTCTTGAACGATCCCCATGTCATTGTCACAGGGCCAAATCAATGGCAACACACGTATCTCTCTGACCCCAGCTGTTTCTGCATCCAGCAGTGATTGTAACTGCTGTGCACGGGGAAAAATATCCGGTTCCGGTAGATTGGAAAAGCCATGAATAAAAAAGAGAATCTGCTTTTCTTTTCCGGCATTAAGTTCGTTCATTAATTTTTCTGAGCCGATCTCGCTGTAATTTTCACTACCATCACGCCTGCAAAAAAACAGATGCTTACCCGCTGCATTATTATCCAGGTCAAATTCATAGGGCACCTCCTTAGTTAGGTCGGCATTCATCGAACCCATTGGTGAGCGGTTGGTAATAAATAACATCATCTATCTCCCTTCAAAATCGATTTTTTCACCATCACGAAGTTATCTCACAGCTTGGATATGCATCCAGTCGTAGTTCTTTCTGCGGCCCAGGCTTTGCCAGCCTTCGGCTTCCCAACATTGCCACCATGGATCATAGACAGGTGCGGCAAAGGCAGCGCGATCACGGCCCCATTTGTAACTGTTATTGGATGGATCGTAATCCATAGCTACGCCCCAGCTATGAGTGGACCAACGGCTACCACCGCGCATCTTTCTCACATTCAGACAGCCGCCCCACAGATCGAGCCTAAGCTGTTTGATCTCTTCCAGCCCGTAATGATCAAGTACACTACGCAATACACGTTCCAAGCTGTCGTGTACTTTTTCATGACAGAGACAACTGTGAACCACTTTGCGCTTGTCCCATGCGAGGCGATGGGGATATGGCAGTTGAATACGACTCTGGTTCTCCCCCCTTTCGCCATAAAACTGCTGTAGCTCATTTTCTACTGGCCAATGGTTGGGGTTGAGTGACGGCTTTTCATCGCGCCATAAGGGTGGCAAGGTGTTATATTGAAGAAGATATTGCAGACTATCAAAAGCAAAGGCTGTTTGTGGACCCCAATAACCATCCATCGGGCCAGCCTCAATACTGCTCTCGTTGCACATCATCTGAATGAAGGCGGTTATTTTTCTACTTTTGGGCCAAGTTAAAGGGATCGCTGTGATTGCATCAAGAGCCTTCTCTGTTTTGCTGCCCAATATGCCGTCAATGGTGGATGCATAAAGATGACGCGCATGTAGTTCGCGCTGCACAACCCTGACGCGTGCTTTCATCTCTGCTCTCAAGGCTGTCATAACGACAACTCTACGAACGGCATGTGGCTATTCGCATTTAATGGTAATTTAAAGGGACCTGAATTCAGTGGATAGCATTTAGAAATGCTAAACGGATAAATTAACGGCCATCGGGGCAAGCGAAAAGTGGTTATGAGTACGCTAAAATCGTTCATCGAACCTGACTTTGAGGGTAATTGACTCTTGTCTCCTCGTGCATCCATTGCGGAACCACAGCATAACTGCAAAAAAATATAATGATATAGCCATCCTTCTTTATCCGGTTTACACATTAAGGCTTTCCACTTAAGATGGAAAAGGCTTCGCCAAATAGTTGATTCCCTCACCCCAAACCCTCTCCCGGAGGGAGAGGGAGCAAACGCGGTGATGTGAACAACAGTGTCACTTAAACCTTCTCCCTCAGGAGAGGGTTTAAGTGAGGGGATCAATAAAAAACGTCCCTGATCATACGGCTTACGCAAGCTAAATAGGCGTGCGTAAACCAGTATGCATTCCCGCGCAGGAACATGGGAACGCATAAGGGCCGCGGAAATAATTAACTATCCCATTCTACTGGTCTATAAGCCCCTCTTCTGCGTTAAAGAATCAGCCACTTTTTAAAAGCAATATGACTACCTATCGCGCCCATTCAGGGCTTGCTTATGCGCCAAACTCTTCGC
>JAUZRH010000027.1 GCA_030950555.1 Mariprofundus sp.
GATAAACTCATCGATATCATGTATACAACAACAAGCTCAAACGACGCCCACTTGCAGTGACCTAAGGGCCTCGGAAAGAATAAAGTGTCCCAAGCTGCGCAGGATAGAAGTTCCTCTTCAAGGCGAAGGGTTTGGTGCATAAGCAAGCCCTGAATGGGCGCGATAGGTAGTCATATTGCTTTTAAAAAGTGCCAAATTCTTCAACGTAGAAGAGGGACTTATCGACCAGTAGAATGGGATAGTTAATTATTTCCGCGGCCCTAAGTCGCGCCTATAAATAGCTCGATATAGCCATGTTATTGCGAGAAAACGAAATTGGCTGGATCTTCGGCATCCTTCAGCAACTAGGCTTCCCTTTTAAGACGGGACAATCATAATTATAACAGGTTTCACGAGGTCAAACAGCTTGTTGAATAAAAATACTATTACCGAAAGCATCTCGTAATCTTTGTCTGTGCAGATGTCCCGTCTTAAATAGGAAGCCAATCACTATAGCTGGATTAAAACACGAGCTTCGACTTTCTCACAACAAAACTGAATCATCGAGTTTAAAAATTATTTCGATAGCCTAGCATTTTCAAGCAGGAGCGTTATGCTGCCGCATCACTGTTATTGGAGGGATTATGTCCATCAAATCAGATAAATGGATTCGCCGCATGGCAAAAGAAGAGGGTATGATCACCCCCTTTGTCGATGGACAGGTAAAAACCAAAGAAGATGGCACCGGCATTGTCTCCTACGGTCTCTCTTCCTATGGCTATGATGTGCGTTGTGCCGATGAGTTTAAAATATTCACAAATATTAACTCGGCCATTGTCGATCCAAAAAACTTCTGCCCTAGTTCGTTTGTCGATATCCAATCTGATGTGTGCATTATTCCACCAAACTCATTTGCTTTAGCCAGAACCGTCGAATTTATGCGTATTCCACGCTCAGTACTGACTATCTGCTTGGGCAAATCCACTTATGCCCGCTGTGGCATTATCGTTAATGTCACGCCCCTTGAACCCGAGTGGGAAGGCCATGTAACGCTAGAATTTTCTAATACCACCCCCCTACCTGCCAAAATTTACGCGGGTGAAGGCATTGCTCAGTTCCTCTTTTTAGAAGCTGATGAGGAGTGTGAAACCTCCTACAAAGACAAAGCAGGTAAGTACCAAGGGCAAACCGGCGTCACCGTACCAAGACTCTAAGGAAGCGACTGTTATGAAATTATCTGAAATCCTGGCTTCGGCCAATAAACCACTTATCTCTTGTGAATTTTTTCCACCAAAAACAGATAAAGGTGAAGAGAATCTTTGGCAGTGCCTAAAAGAACTGCAAACGATTCATCCCGCCTATATTTCAGTCACCTATGGTGCTGGCGGCACAACACAGGATAGAACACGTGGCATCGTCACCCGCATCAAAGAAGAGACGGGCCTATCACCGGTGGCTCACCTGACCTGCGTCGGCGCGACAAAAGAGGAACTAGCCTCATTACTCGCCGACTACCGTGCCGCGGGTGTTGAAAATATTTTAGCACTTCGCGGTGATGCACCCGAAGGGGTAGATAGCTTCCAAGCCGTCGCTGGGGGCTTTTCTCATGCCACCGACCTTATCCCTTTTCTACGCGAGCAGGGTGATTTTTCCATCGCCTGCGCCACCTACCCGGAAGGACACCCCGAATCGGCTGGAGGTGTCGCGGATGATATTCGCTATCTAAAGTTAAAACAGGATCGTGGCGCTGACTGCGCTGTAACGCAGTATTTCTTCGACAATGAAGCCTTTTTCCGTTTTCGTGATCAATGCAGCGCGGCATCCATCACCATGCCGATTATTCCCGGCATTATGCCTATTGGCAACTTCGATCAGATCGTCCGTTTTTCATCTATGTGCGGCGCCACAATCCCTACTTGGCTACATCAAAAAATGGAACCTATTAAGGGTGACTTGGATGCCGTAAAAGCCATGGGTATTGAACTGGCGGCCAAGCAGTGCAGAGAACTACTACAGGCCGACGCTCCGGGACTGCATTTTTATACACTCAACCGATCTGAAGCGACCATTGCTATCCACAATCAGCTAACTGACCTGTTATAGTACCCACGTTTAATCACGTTTCGCGCGATAACATAGCATCACTTAGGGTCACGGAAATAATAAAGTATCCCAAGATGCGTAGGATAGAAGTTCGTCTTCAAGGCGAAGAGTTTGGCGCATAGCAAGGCTATGTGCCACATTCTTTAACGCAGAAGAGGGGCTTATAGACCAGTAGAATGGGATAGTTAATTATTTCCGCGGCCCTTACTCCTTGGCGAAGAAAGCTTGCGGCCATGATTGACATAAGAACTGAATATATCAGCAACAGCCTGGTTACTTGCATGCTTAGGCTACTACTGTAAGCTTAAGGGCCACGGAAACAAAAGTCATCCCATTCTGCTGGTCTAAAAGCTCGCTTTCTGCGTTGCAGCATCCGTCACATAGCCTTGCTATGCACCAAATACTGCGCCCTGAACCCAAACTCTTATTCTTCGCAGTGTGGAATACTTATTTATTTTCGCAGCCCTAAGGGCTACGAAAAGAGTTGAGAAACGGAGGAGAATGATGGTCGAAGGCTCCTGTCTACGTATATACCTGACTGAATCCAGCAGAATAGATGGCGTGCCTGCTATGGAGGCCATCCTTACCCTCTGCCGCAAGGCCGGCCTTACAGGCGTATCCGTGGTACGCGGCATTGAAGGCATGGGCGGCAGTGGCGTTCACTCAAGCTCTTTTCTAGCACTCTCAAGTGACCTGCCACTATTAGTGGAAGTGATCGATACACGCGCAAGAATCGAGCAGGCAATGGAAGCTATGCGTCCCCACCTCGCCCACTGTCTGGTTGCATCTTGGCCGGTATCTCTAATGCGGACGGAATATCTATTATGAATATGAACATGATTGCCATGCTACAAAAAGTACCACTGTTTTCCGAATTAAATGAAACAGAGCTAAGCTCTATCGCCACACTAGCCTCCAGCATTGAAGTGAAGAAGAAAAACATCATTGTTCAAGAGTTTGATCCGGGTGAATCGATCTACATCATCCTCAAAGGCGAGGTTAAGGTCTCCACCTATTCAATAGATGGTCGCGAAGTTGTACTAGCCCTGCTCAGTAAAGGCTCTTTTTTTGGTGAAATGTCACTGTTGGATAAAGAACCACGCTCGGCAACTGTCACAACGATGTCTAATACAACCATTGCCCATATACGCCGGCGTGATTTACTACCGTTGCTTATGGAACGTCCGGCTATCACCCTCAAACTAATGACTGAAACCTGCTCCAGACTTCGGCGCACCAGCCGCCTGCTCGAACGCATCAGTAGCATGGATGTACCACACCGCCTATATGCTTATATCGTCGATCACTGCCAACGCTTTTCCCACCCCGATCATCAGGGCCGCTTCAGCACCATTCTCCCTACCCACCAGCTATTGGCTGACCAACTATGCACCAGTCGTGAGACCATTTCGCGAGCCATCAGCATGTTGAAGAAGGAGGCGATTCTTCAGCAAGGAGAGAGCCGCGGCAATATGAGTGTTGATGTCCAAGCTCTTGAAGAACGTCTGGAAGATATGTAACGTGCATTGAAATTCACCCCCCCGCATGTCGGTGGGCTTCCCTTTTAAGGCGGGACAGAAGCAATGACAAGTACTTAGGTGATGCTTTCTGTTACAGTATTTTTTATTCAACAAGTTGCTTAATGCCACTATCTTTGTCCCGGCTTAAGTGGGAAGCCGAATATCTTCTAAGTGAACGCGGCACAAAACGACCTTCGCTTGAACCCGCTAAATAGATAATTTCACGCTGTAACCCATCGCGCCAATGCGCTCTGCTAGCTGTTCCATCGATAGCTTAGCTAACGGCGAGAGATGCACGCCTTCAGGCTGCATCGATGGCCGTGCAATACCATAGAGAAGGATACCCCGTAGCGCTACGCCATCTTGCTTTAGCCTTTTTAGAAAACCAAGGTAAGCATCCATCTCCTCTTCCGCTGGCGCTTCATGATCCCAATTAAACATGCACGTCTGTATCCAACTAGGACAGAACTGCGCCATCAACTTCACTTGCTCAAACAGCTTTTCTGGCGACAGTGATACACCGTTGATGCGCTGAATACCAACCGCTGTCGCGCTATCCACCTTCACCCATACTTCGCCATTGGATAACGCCATTCGCTTTAAGCCCTGCTGAACAACCGTCTTCGCAGCATAGGAACCATTACTAATCAACCGTAAAGGAATCTTCAGCTGATACAATACCATCATCTCCACAACAGCTTGTACCACCGCATCAAATTCACGACAACTAGTCGGCTCTCCATTACCTGAAATAGCAATATCACAAAGTTGGCGGCAATTCGCATCCACACGCTGCTGCATAAAATCGCCGTACAAAATATCATCCAGCAACATTTTCAGCTCAGCCACCAACAGCTCTAGATCAATCTGAGGGGCTCTACCACGTATTAAACCGGGCACCTGACAATAAACACAGTGCCAATCACATGCACTATTCGGATTAAGGTTAATGCCAACAGAGACACCACCTGCACGACGGGAGACCACAGGGTAAACATAGGTCAAGCCTGCCGCATCTCGGTCATGGTTATATCTATTCAACTGCCTACTCATGTTTGAATATTAGCTGAAGTCAACTACCTTTACAATCAGAGTCGCCGCCGATGAAGCTTCGCAATTAGGCAATGACGGACAAACCATCCTTGAAGCACTATATGACAAACTGTCAATCAAGGTGCTATCTCAGCTGTTCGCCAACTGCATACAGCCCGACTACAGTTTCACCACTTCAATGGAGTGCTTCAGAGCTTGGATATCGCCACCTGCATCGTAACTGAACAACACATGAAACTGATCACCCGGTTTGGCATCGATTGCTGTTTTAATCGGTAGAATCAGATTCATATTCATCCAATCAACACTGCTCTCCTGCTCAAGGTTAATCGCCAGCAAACTTTTGGTAATAAAACGCAAAGCATTAAAACACCCATCCACACCAACAGTAAGAGTTCCATCAAAACTTATGCGTTTTGGCATCTCTTCAGATTGATATTCTAGCATACAATAAAGCTTTGCATCCCCAAGCGACTGATAACGTCGGGAAAGGGAACCTGGATCTTCAAAAAAAGAGATCGGAGCTCGGTAGCCTTGAAAAGAGAAGTCGGCAAAGAGAGGCTCAACACCCAGAATGGTCGCTTCGGGAATAAACTTCGGCATTGTTGCGCCAAATTTCTTAGCATACCTATCTTTAAAGGATTGAATGACTTCCAACTGTTTTTCCCGCAATAGTGCCGAATGAAGCATCTCACAAACGACCACATCCACAGGCTCCGGAGGCAGGTAGTCTCTAGCATCCGCGAGAACCAATTCCACTTTATCCGCGCATCCATTATCTTCTAACAACTGGCGCGCACACTCAACCAACTCCGGCTGCCGTTCAACACCATAAACACGCGCGGCTTTCTGAGCCGCCATAAAGGAGAGAACACCGGTACCCGAGCCCATATCCAGCACTTTACCACCGACTGGAACCAGATAATCTAAAGCTGTCTTAAAGCCCGACATCCGCGCATCATCCTCGAGCATCTGAAAATGGTAATGAATCGGAATATACTGCCCGAGCAGGCTATCCGCTTCACTGATGATATCATCATTCATCTCATAGTTGGTGGGTAGCTCTGCTTCTGGTGTCATTTGATGCACTATAAATAAAATGCCCTATAAATCAAAAAGTAATTCATACTAGCATGAAGTACGTAGCGCGGAACAGCAAGATTCCGTTGGCTTTTCGCCCATTTGAGGCGAATATAGAGCCTCCCTTTTAAGGGCCGCGGAAAGAATAAATCATCCACGTGCTGGTCTATAAGTCCGCCTTCTGCGTTGCCACAGAGTTACTACTAAAGACAGTAGGCTATCGCGCCCATTCAGGGCTTGCTTATGCGCTTGATTTGGCGTCTTGAATCCAACTACTAGCCTGCGCATAATCTGGATACTTTATTCTTTCCGTGGCCCTAACGTAAAGCGCTAACTATTTTTTATAGTTGCTGAAGAGCCAATTAAACTACGTATTCTATCCTCTGTATTTCCTCTATTTTTTGAATCAGGCCTATCGCGCGGCGGTACATCGCCGCTTACTTCTCTTCGGTATACCAAAGTATATATAAATATATGCTGAAGACTACTTGTCATCACAACCTACTCAACTATCATTCCTTCCATGACTTAAACGTATCAACAATCAAATTCGCTCCTGCTCGGTGTCACTCATTACAGCAGAGAAAGAATATAGTGTTAAATACTCCATCAAATGGATTGATCAAAATAAAAGAAGCTTTGGGGTTAATTCATAGCTATACAAAAAACAGGAGGATGGCATGCGTCATTATACGTTAAAGTTGTTAGCGCGTTGGAGGTCAGTGGGCATGCTTGCATTATTGCTTGTTTTCAATGCCCTGCCTGCCTTGGCTGAAAATATAAAAACAGAGGTTCTCACTCAGGTTATCGTAAAAGATGCTGCAATGATAGCAAAGGCAACAGCAGCATTGGAGGCTATTAAACCTGGGAATAAAACGAAACTTAAGTCATTAATATCGAAGGGCTTAAATGTAAATATGCAAATGATGACAGGGGGTATAGATGCTGCTCCATTATTATGGGTGACAGTGGAGCAAGGCAAGAAAAAGATTGTTGAGTTTCTACTTAACAAAGGTGCCGATGTGAATTTACAGAACGTCAACCAACAAACACTGCTCAGATGGACTTATAAACATTTGGCCGTGGTGCAGGTTTTGATTGAACATGGTGCCAACATAAACGCTCAAGATCGGCATGGAAATACAGTGCTGATGATAGCAGACTGGAAGTTGGCCAAGTTTCCCCTTGCTAAGGGAGCTGATGTAAACATTCATAACAGGAACCGAGAAACAGCACTGAATGGAACATGCTATAAAGGCCCAGAAATGATGATTTATTTTCACACCGCTAAGGCGTAGCCCATGAAATCTTTTACATTCAGTCTGATATTCATGCTATTGTCTAGCAGTGTGTTTGCTGCTCCGGCTGCAAGCTTTAGTGATGGCGCCAACGCCGTAAAACAAGGCAATTATCACACGGCACTGAATATCTTTCGTGACCTGGCAGATTTGGGCAATCCGCGCGCAGAAAATGCGATGGGAAATTTATATCTTAAAGGCTTGGGTGTTAAGCAGAATTATACTGAGGCACGACGTTGGTATACTTTGGCCGCTGATAGCGGATATATATCTGCTCGGCATACATTGGCTTTGATCTATTTTAATGGCATGGGTGTGAAAAAAGACCCGCCTGCCGGAGTGTTACAGCTTAGAACTGCAGCTGAAGCGGGCTATGCACCATCGCAATATATATTGGCGCAAGTGTACCGAAAGGGTGAATATATCCAGCGTGATATGAAGCAAGTTGTCACTTGGCTTGAGAAAGCTGCACAGCAAGGCGATGTGCAAGCGCAAGTTGAATTGGCCGAATTATACGGCTCGGGGCATGGCACCGCTAAAGATGAAAAAGCAGCCAATGCCTTCTTGCAGCAAGCCGCCGACCATGGCCATGGCGGAGCAGCAGCCCAGCTGGCTGGCTATTATATCCGTGGTGAGAGGGGTATTGAAGCGAATGCGGCTTTGGCGATTAAGTATTATCACATTGCAGCAGCAAGCAATGATCATGCGGCAGCCTTGCATGCATTTAATCGCTTGGGGATGATTTACCATCAAGGAGTCATTGTGCCCGTTGATTTTGAAAAAGCATTTCAGTGGACAGAAAAAGCCGCAAACATGGGCGTGATATCAGCAAGAAATCGTCTTGGCGTAATGTATATGCGGGGGCAAGGTGTTGCACCGAATGATGCCAAAGCCCTGACATGGATCAAAAAAGCTGCTGATGATTCAATTTCGCCCGGTGATAAAGCGGCTCAAAACAACCTGGGGATGATGTATGCCGGTGGTCATGGTGTTACT
>JAUZRH010000270.1 GCA_030950555.1 Mariprofundus sp.
ATTCAAGGCGCCAAATCAAGCGCATAAGCAAGCCCTGAATGGGCGCGATAGCCTACTGCCTTTAGTCGTAACTCTGTGGCAACGCAGAATGCGGACTTATAGACCAGCACGTGGATGATTTATTCTTTCCGCGGCCCTAAGTATTCCTCATCTCCGATAAACAAACCTAGAAATATATACGGTATGTTCAGCTAACCCTATCGCGTAGCGGCAACGCCGCTCAAGCTTCACGAGGGTTAAGTCGGGAATCCAGCTCAAATAAATGCTTTGTTTAAGGTCAAAACCAATGGATTTCCGTCTCCTCGGGAATGACGGGCAAAGGACACTCCTAACTTAAAATCAAAGCCATTAACCAAGGTACACGGAGAAGACACAGAAAAACATAATCAACGCACTTTCATCGTTATCATTATTCAATCTTTAGCATTTCTCTGCGTTTTTTGGATCAGGTATATCGCGCGATGGGACCATTGCCGCTTAGGGCCGCGGAAATAATAAAACATCCACGTACTGGTCTATAAGCTCGCCTTCTACGTTGCAGAAACAGTTACATAGGCCCAGCTATGCGCCTGTTTCTGCGCCTTGAATCCAACAACTATCCTGCGCACCTTTTTGATGTTTTATTATTTCCGAGGCCCTTATACTCCTTTGCGGTGAATGGTTTTGAGTGATAAAAACCTTAATCCATGGATTCGGCATAAGGGCGCCAGAAACGCTGTATTGCTTCATCTGGATGATAATCAGGCATATGTTCATGCCAGTAGCGGATAAGATCGCTATCTTCTGCTATATTAAGTAGTCGAAACCCCGCCTCGCCATGCTGACGTGTGCCCACGGCATCACCACTTCCGCGCAGTGCCAAATCAGCTTCAGCTAACTCAAGCCCATCATGTGAATGAACCATCTGCTGTAAGCGAGCCAATGAACTCTGGCTTGCCTCACCCCCAGCGATCAACATACAGTAACTCTGTTCAGATGAGCGCCCTACTCTTCCACGCAGTTGATGCAGCTGAGCTAAACCATAGGACTCGGCCAATTCTATGACAATCAGACGTGCAGAAGGCACATTGACCCCTACTTCTACGACGGTTGTTGAAACCAGTATTTTACACGCTTGCGAGCTAAAGTTATCTAAAATTTCTTTTTTTAGTTTTGATTTCAATCTGCCATGCAAGCCAAGCAGATTTGCTTCAGGAAAATAACCTTTTAGCAGCTCAACCCGTTGATCTACAGAAATACCATCCTCATCTTCATCAATACGCGGAACTATCCAGTATATTCGCCCACCATCATCTAAAATGCGTTGCATACCTGCCGCGAGTGGTTTCATTTTATCTGCCGTAATCACACGCGTTTCCACCGGCTTTCGACCGGGTGGCATGCCACGCATGATAGAGAGATCCATATCACCATAAAGCGCCAAAGCCAAAGTGCGAGGTATGGGCGTGGCGGTCATGCCAAGCAGATGTACCGCAGCGTGACCATCACGGCATTTCTCTGCTAACCCCCAGCGCTGACGAACACCGAAACGATGCTGCTCATCAACCAGCGCTAGGGTCAGGTGATGAAATTGAACATCATCTGTTAACAGCGCATGGGTACCAACAACTAACTGTAATTCACCGCTCATTAATTCTGCCAATAGCTCTCGCCGGGCTTTGGCCCTTGTGCTACCTGTAAGTAATTTTATCTCAAAACCCAACGGCGCAAGCAGCTCATGCAATGTTTCTGCATGTTGTTGTGCTAACACTTCGGTTGGTGCCAGCAGAGCCGCCTGAAAACCACAACCGGCAGCTTTCGCCATCGCTAAGGCCGCAACCCATGTTTTTCCCGCCCCAACGTCCCCCTGCAACAGTCTATGCATACGCTTACCTGAACAGAGATCATTCGAAATATCTCGCCAGGCTTCCGCTTGGGCTGTTGTTAAAGGGTATGGCAACGCTGCAAGCAGTTTTTCACTACTGCTCTCAGCTTGCAGCGAGTTGGCCAAACAATCTGCCTGCCTTTTTTTCTCTCGCATCAGTTGTAGATAAACAATGATCTCTTCACTTTTCAAACGCGCGCTACTCTGTACTAGACGCGCTCTATCCAAATCGGCAGGGCTATGCAGCTGTATAAGTGCTTGGCGAAATGATAGGGAGGAACCAAGATTATTCAGTAAACCGTCCAAAGGAGTGACTAATGAAGGAACTAACAGCGTTAAGCCTTGCTGGATCAGCGTGGCTACGCGTTTACCAGTGAGACCAGCTAAAGCACTGTAAACAGGTTGATAGCCTGGTTTAAAAGCGTCAGCTAGAATCCAATCGGGATGTGTCATCTGCCACTGCCCCTGCCAGCGCTCCACCACACCCCGTATAGAAATCACACGACCTTCACTGAGCCGCGCATCATGCATCATAAATGCAGAGTGAAAAAAGCTGAGCCGAATCTCTCCGCTATCGCTGCCTAGAAGAATAAGGACCTGTTTTTTTGGACCATATCCACGTGCCTCTCTGGATAAAACAACGCCCTCGGTGCGTGTTTCGACACCATGGGCCAGACGAGAAATAGGCGTCACTATTCTATCATCAATATAATCTTTGGGCAGATGTAGTAGCAGATCACCCACATAGTGAATATCACGACCCTGCAGACGCTTCTCCAGCGCAGGACCAATCCCCTTAATCTTTGATAGCTCCTGCGCCATAAACTGATACATGTCCAAATAGTGACCTATTATGCCATAAGCATCAATAGGGGACGGATCCTACAATAATACGATATTCATCCGTTTAACTCATCGTTCGCTCATTTTTAGTGGCGTTCAGAAGACTGGGATTCAAGCACGCTATAGTTGCTCCTGATTACGTACAAAGCTCAACTAGTTTATGTTCAAAACGCGAATATAACCACAGCTTCGACTCCTAACGACATCCATAAAACAGTCAAAGTCTTTCCACCACAGAGGCACGAAGGGCACGAAGATAATCATGATCATAAATAAACATGTTCAACTAAAGTTCAGCATTCTATCCCCTATCTTTCCTCTACGGGGCTTCCCTTTTAAGACGGGACATCTGCAATGATAAAAATTACGAAATGCTTTCGGTTATAGTATTTTGTATTCAACAAGCTGTTTGACCTCAATCCCCATAGTCTCCCGACCTAAGCCTGACGGCCATAACGAGTGAGAGACTCCCTGCCCTTGCCGTCATTTCACGGCAAGAGACCATCATTCCCGAGGGTTGAATCGGGAATCCATATCTGAAACGATCTGCTAACATAAAACCAATGGATTCCCGTCTTCACGGGAATGACGGGCGTAATACTTAAATCACCTACCATGCGTAGAGATGTGTATTGTTGTCCCGTCTTAAAAGGGAAGCCCCCGCGAAGGCATGAGGCGGGAATCCATTGTTCTCAATCACACTCTGCAATGATGGATTCCCGATTCGGTCAGGAATGGCGGACAATCCATACTTGAATCACTATAGCATGCCGTTATTTCTCTTTTGTGTGTCGTATTGCAAGGACTGACCCCAATCAATACTTTAGTTCACCTTCAGATATGCGATAGTATTAAGAGCCAATTGCAAAACTCTGGGTGGATGAGCGGCAATCCCACCTCAAGTGCATTTATAGGTCAGAATGAAAGGCATGGTTGTTACATACGCTGAACGTAGTCTATAAATGCGCCGAAATGGGGAAGTAAATCGCCACTCATGGATTTTACAAGTGGCTCGTTAGATATCCGTTTTTAGAAAAGAGTACTCAGGAGGCAATATGGCGCTACCGATTTCCGGTTCAAACACTATTAACGCAATGATTTTTTCACCAAAAGAAGATCTGCAGGAAAAAAACAACATTCGCGACATGCAGCAAGGTCATGTAGGTGATGTTTCTAAAAATAATATAAAAGAAGCCCATAGCCTTCAAGGTATACAAAAAACAGCCTTGGATAGCAGCTTAAATATTGGTGCGGCAAATGATCCGACAGAGCTAATTCTTCAGTCAGCTATGGAAAAGATTAATAAAATGTTTTCACCATATCTGGGTGATGGCGCTATACAAAAAGCTGTTGATTCCGGTAAAAGCATGGGGCCCCAAGCAACTGCAGATAGTATTATCAGCTTTGCAACACAATTGATTAGCCGTACAGAGGCCGCACAAGTAGATTTACCTCAAGCTGAAAAAACATCAAGAGAGCAGCTTTTTAACAATGTTAAAACAGGTTTTGAACAAGGTTTCTCTCAGGCTAAAAATATACTTGAGGCCATGAGCTCCTTTACAGGAAAAGCAAAGGATAGTGTCGATACAACCTACAATAAGGTTCAAGAGGGACTATCCAAATTAGCTGACTTATTAGGTGTCAATTCAGCCAATCAAACGGGAACCACGCCAACATCAGTAAAGACCAACACCTAATGTATATACCTAAGTGTTGGTCTTTATGTAGCTATTGAGATCAAGAACCAACACATTAAGTTAGCACTTCAGGCCGCTGCAGGCCATCTATCCAGATGCGAGAATTGACCGCTTCAACACCTTGCTTAGTTAGCTTGGTAACCCAGACAGGCGATTTATCTATCAAAAGAAGCTGCTGCTCGCATAGCCATGTTAAATCAGTACGAAGCGCTTCAGAAGTAACCTGATGTCCGAATAGAGCTAATGCGGACTGCATGACTATCTCATTACATACATACGCGGCAGAGCCTGCTAGCAGTTGAAGCGTACGTAGTCGCCGATCTTCAGTGGTTATTTGGGCCAATACAGCCATTATATCGACTGGTTTATCGTGCTCTGGATGTTCATTATGATGTATTTCATCTACCTTATTAGAGTCGCTGTCCAAAGCAAGTCTGTTTCGATATTTCTCCATTTTTTTCACCTGGCATGGATCTTCCCCTTTAGCTAATAGTACCTTAGCCTGATGGCGTTTCTCACGCGCATCCTCCAGAGATACAGCTGGATAGACACCCAGTGAAAGTGACTTCTGTTTTCCACCAAAGCGATATGCCAGCTTCCAGTATTTCCCAGATAACTTAACCAGCAAATAAAGCCCGCCGCCATCACTGATTTTCAGCTGTTGCATACCATCCGGAATGACGGCTTCCTCTACGCGCTCAATAGATAAGGACAACTAAACCTCCTTGTTGGTTCTTATTTGATGGTCTTTATGTTAATCAATTGATGGTTCTTTTATACTGGTTTGATGTTGGTTGTTATGTGTGTTGGTTTTTATTTCATTTTAAATAGGCTATCGGCAATCACAGTTCTGTGCGTCAAGACTTCATGCCGTACGCTACAAAGAACCAACAGTAAGTACCAGCTAATCAAACCAATCGATACAAAAGGTGGTTATTTATATATTACATTCCTGCTGTGTAAGTGTGCCTAGTCTTTTTTACTTTAGGGCCACGGAAAGAATAAAGTATCCGTGCGGCCGGGCAAGGTCGTCTGTTCTCGCGGGTGAAAATCCCGTCCCGAGAAGGATTAGCCATCCGTCGGGAAGTGTAGCTGGGTCGGCGGGAGTAATCCCAAAGATTAAGCAC
>JAUZRH010000271.1 GCA_030950555.1 Mariprofundus sp.
TTCTAAGTAACTGAAATTGAAGAAATCATATTCAGAACACTCTTCCTCGTTCCCACGCTCCTGCGTGGGAACGCATACTGCTTTTAGAATCAAGCAGAGCGTTTGTTTGATGTGGATTCCCGATGCAACCTTCGGGAAGCAAGGAGCGGCGTTCCCGCTACGCGATAGGGTTAGCCAGACAACCAAAACCGGGCCTGAGTGATTCGGGCGGTCTAATGAACCCTATTCCTCGTTCCCACGCTCCTGCGTGGGAACGCCTATTGCTTTTAGAATCAAGCAGAGCATTTGTTTGATGTGGATTCCCGATTTAAGCCTCGGGAATGACGGGCGGAGGACTCTGGTCCGTCATTTACGCTGAGAGCCTGTCCCTGTATCGTGATCTCAGCTCTCATGTGTTAGCAAGCTTTTGCTGACAATCTCAAACACATCAGCTGAGAGTGACTGGCTATCGGCAATGCGCTGGAGTTGTTTATACATCAACTGACTGCGCACGGGTTCAATGCGTTTCCAGTTAATTAGGGCACGAACCATGCGGGAAGCCACTTGTGGATTAAATGCATTTAGCGCCAACACCTGATCAGCAATAAAAGCATAACCACTACCATCCACAGCATGAAATAGGGATGGATTACGCATGGCAAAAGTGCCAATCAGAGCACGCACTTTATTGGGGTTTTGCATATCAAACTTTGCATGTGACATCAGTGATTTCACATGCGCTAGCGTAGTCGCTAGTGTAGAAGATGCCTGCACGGAAAACCATTTATCCATGACATTGGCATCATCCAGCCACTGTTGTTCAAACTGAGCTAGAGCCGCATTGCGCTCAGGGCCGTCACAATCAGCCAGCGCCACCAGAGCGGCATATTGATCCGTCATATTGGTAGCCTGATTAAACTGTGCTGCGACCAGTGCAATAGATGATTCATCTTTTAGCACCGACAGGTAACCAAGACAGACATTTTTCAAGCTACGCTGCTGCATGGCGCTATCATCTAAACCCTGGGCTGGCAAAAGTTGTTGAGATTGATTTTGCAGCTCCGCCCGTAGTTGCGTGGCAATAACATAGCGTAGCTTCTGACGCGCTTGATGAATCAGATTGGGAGCGCAGAACTCACCTGGATTTTTCGCGCAGGCTTCACCAATATCCGCTTCTGATGGGAGCAGTAGTGTTTCAGCTTTAAGTGCTAAATCAAGGTTTGAGTCAGCCAATAGCGCCGCGAAAGCTTCCACCACAATAACAGTAGGTTCTGAATCATCAGCAATCATGCTAAGCAGCGTTTGCATGAACAAACCTTGGGCCGCTGCCCAACGGTTAAAGGAGTCACTATCGTGGCACATTAAAAATGCTTGCTCTGCCAGCGCATACGGATATTCCAGTTCAACAGGCGCGGAAAAGCCACGCAGTAGTGAAGGCAACGGTTTCGCATCCACATGGATAAAAGTGAATGACTGTTGCATCTCTGTGATCATTAAGGTTCGACTCAATCCTTGCGCCTCATTTTCTGATGAGAGTTGCAGTGGCACTTCAGCACCATCCGGCAGCAACAGGCCAAGCTCCAAAGGAATCAGAAACGGCTTTGCCTCGGTTGCATCAAGCTGTTCATCGTCCCCATCATCCTTTAATGGTGCGGGGCTATGTTGCTGAAAGTGAAGCGTACAGCAACTATTTTGAGCATCATAGTCCATTTTTACCGACAAACGCGGTGTGCCAGCCTGATCATACCACTGCTGCATCTGCGAGAGATCTCGTCCATTGGCATCACCCATCGCCGCCAGAAAATCTTCAGTGGTGACGGCCTGACCATCATGACGCTTGAAGTAGAGATCCATACCACGCCTGAAACCATCGATACCGAGTAAACTTTGATAGAGGCGCACCACTTCAGCCCCCTTCTCATAGACGGTGACGGTATAAAAATTATTAATCTCCATATAGGAGGCTGGACGAATAGGATGGGCCATAGGGCCTGCATCCTCGGCAAACTGATGGCTGCGCAGCATACGCACATCCTCAATCCGTTTGACAGCATGCGAGTGGGTATCAGCGGTAAACTCTTGGTCACGAAATACCGTCAAACCCTCTTTTAGACTAAGTTGAAACCAGTCGCGACAGGTGACTCGATTACCGGTCCAATTATGGAAATACTCATGACCGATCACAGCTTCGATTGATAGATAATCAGTGTCGGTAGCCGTTTGCGGGCTGGCAAATACCAGACGGGAGTTAAAAACATTCAGCCCTTTGTTTTCCATCGCCCCCATATTAAAATCATCCACCGCCACGATCATAAACAGATCCAGATCATATTCGAGAGCAAAACGCTGCTCATCCCATAGCATAGCCCGTTTAAGCGAAGCCATGGCATGGCCGCAGTGCTCAATGTGATGCGCTTCGGTATAAATTTGCAACTTCACATCCCTGCCTGACATGGTTGTAAACTGATCTTCCACACAACGAAGGCCACCAGCGACCAGCGCAAACAGATAACAGGGCTTGGCAAAGGGATCATGCCACTCAGCCCAATGATTGCCATTGGCCAAAACACCTGCACCTATCGGATTACCGTTGGAGAGTAATACAGGATTACTTCCCTTATCAGCCTCAATACGAACGGTAAATGAACTCATGACATCAGGACGATCCTGATAATAGGTGATCTTGCGAAATCCTTCTGCCTCGCACTGAGTGCAATAGTTCCCACCAGAGCGGTAGAGACCCTCCAGCGAACTATTAGCCTGCGGGTTGAGACGTGTCGTAATCTCCAGTTCAAACTGATCCGGTAGCTCATCTATCTGCATTGATGATTCCGACAACTGATATTCACTCCCGGATAACAGGCGACCATCTAGCTTCACTGACAACAGCACCATATCATGACCATCCAGCAGCAAGGGTGCCGATGAAACCGAGAGCGGATTGCGCTGATAACAGACGCGAGAAATCACAGTGGTTGCTGAAGGCAACAGTGAAAAATCTAGGAAGGTACGCTCCACCAAAAATGATGGTCGCTGATAATCTTTCAAATATATAGTCTTAGCCATGGTCACTCTTTCCTTTGGTGTTTTTAATGATATTTCGTAACTGTTCCGCATCCATATAGTGATTCAAGCTTGAAGATAGCTTTTCTCGTCACTCCCGCTACGCGATAGGATTAGCTTGGTAACAAATAGATTTCCGA
>JAUZRH010000272.1 GCA_030950555.1 Mariprofundus sp.
TCTGCGTTGCCACAGAGTTACGACTAAAGGCAGTAGGCTATCGCGCCCATTCAGGGCTTGCTTATGCGCTTGATTTGGCGCCTTGAATCCAACAACTATCCGGAGCTTAACCTGGATACTTTATGCTTTCCGTGGCCCTAAGGAGTGGGACAGTCCCAGTCATCACGTCGTTGTGATCCGCAACCCAGTAGTTCACAAGCACGGCATGACGAGAAATAAAGTAACGATTCAGTGCTGATGCTAATCATGGTTCATTGCTTTCACCGCAAGGAACAAACGGTGCTGTTTCACCGTGCGATAGGGGTGATTAACTAGATAGTTGCTATGGGGGGGCTTATGTTTGATCTTTGGCCGCATAATGAAGTCTGGGATAGATTGTTTTGATGAAGGGTGAGATATGGATAAAGCGAGTTGGTCAGTAGAAAGTGCTGCTGAAATGTATCAGGTGGAAGGGTGGGGAAATGGTTTTTTTGGTATCAATGAGGTCGGTAATATGGTGGCTATTCCGGATGGAGAGCATCAGGTTGACCTGAAGCTTCTCTGTGATGAGCTGGCTGAACGTAATCTATATCCACCTCTGTTGCTGAGGTTTTCGGATATTTTGCGCAAACGCATGGAGCAGATTCATCAACGTTTTTCCATCGCTCGTGACGAGGCTGACTATGCCGGGCGCTACTATGGCGTTTACCCAATCAAGGTGAATCAGCAGAGGCAAGTCGTTGAGGAGATTGTTGAATTTGGTTCTGAATTTAATTGGGGCTTAGAGGCTGGTTCCAAGCCGGAGTTGCATGCCATTCTGGCTATGCTTGAGGATGTTGAGGGCTTGATTATTTGCAATGGTTATAAGGATCGTGAATTTATTGAGTTAGCTATGATAGGGCGCAAAATGGGAAAGCGCGTTTTTATTGTGGTCGAAAAAGCCAATGAGTTAGATATAATTCTGGAAGCCTCTATGCGGCTGGGGGTTGAGCCATTAATTGGTCTGCGTTGCCGGCTGGCAGCGACCAGTCAAGGTAAGTGGGAAGATTCAGGTGGTGATAATTCCAAGTTTGGCCTAGCGGCTTCAGAGTTGATGGACGTTGTTCAGAAGTTGAGAGAACATGGAAAACTCGATGCATTACGCTTGCTTCATTTTCATATTGGTTCCCAGGTGCCGCGTATTCGCCATATTAAAAAAGCGATGCAGGAAGCGGCGCGTTTTTATGTGGAGTTACGCAAGCTGGGTGCACCTATTGACTTTATGGATGTTGGCGGCGGTTTGGGCGTTAACTATGATGGTACGATCTCAGGCACGCATACATCGGTTGATTATTCCCTGCAGGAGTATGCCAATGATATTGTCTGGACGCTGAAAGCCGTTTGTGAGGATGAGGAGCTGCCGCATCCTAATATTATTTCTGAATCGGGGCGTGCACTGGTTGCGCATCATGCGGTATTAGTGATTGATGTACTCAGCACGACGCGTAGAGGTAGCGAGTTATCGTTATCTGAACCAGGTGAGGATGTACCCATGCAGCTGCGCCAACTATGGGATACCTATATCAATTATGAAGTGATCGAGCCTCGGGAGGCGCTGCATGATGTGGTTTCATTGCGCGAGGATATTAATCGGCTTTTTGTTTTAGGACACTGTAGTTTATCTGAGCGGGCCCAGTCTGAAGAACTGTACTGGCATATGCTTACACTCTTGATGGAAACAGTGGCTGAAGAGCAGGTGGCTGAACTGATTCCGGGTATTCGTACACAGATGGCAGATCGTTATTTTTGTAACTTTTCACTCTTTCAATCTTTACCGGATGCGTGGGCGATTGATCAGGTATTTCCTGTTGTGCCTATTCAGCGTTTGGATGAAAAGCCGGATCGGCAGGCGATACTCGTCGATATAACGTGTGATTCCGATGGGAAAATGCAGAAATTTCCACTCTCTACTGGCCATGCATCGACATTGCCGCTGCATGCAGTGAAGAGTGGTGATGATTACCTAATTGGTGTGTTTCTTACCGGTGCGTATCAGGAGATTTTGGGCGACCTGCATAATCTCTTTGGCGATACACATGCAGTGCATGTGCGCATGGATGGTGATCGTTATGAGTTGGAGCAGATTGTTGAAGGTGAGAGTGTGGCTGAGGTGCTAGATTATGTGCAGTTTAATGAGAAAGTGCTGCTTGATCGTATGCGACGTCAACTGACGCAAGCCCGTACAGAAAATCGTCTAACGGCCGCTGAAGTGAATACATTTTTGCGTTTCTACAGCGAAGGGCTGGATGGTTACACCTATCTTGAAGAAAATCTGCCGCCAGTATGAATCTCTTACAACGACAAAATATGATAGAACGACACCGTGATAGCGTTGACTATTATGGCTACGCACCCGAATCTCTGTTCTGGGAGTCGCGTGCTTTGCAGACACTATTATTCAAAGTGTTGGCTGAAATTGGTGTATCAGCAGGTGACTCCTTGCTTGATGTCGGTTGCGGATTTGGTGATCTTGCATCGTGGTTTCGGGACGCTGGTATCGAGGTGAATTATACAGGGATCGATCTGTCATCTGATATTCTGGCGGTAGGTCACAGCATGAATCCAGAGCTAAAGCTGCTACCGGGTGAGCTGTTTGATTTTGATTGGCCTGCCCGTTCGTTTGATTGGGTGCTGCTATCAGGCACGCTGAATTGGGAGTTGGGCGACCGTGGTGCTTACACGCGACGTGCTATTCGCCGTATGTTTGATTTATGCCGTTATGGCGTAGCATTTAATATGAATAACAGGAATGTTTGTGATCTTGCGACTTTAGGCGAAATGAAGGCCGATGATCCCAAAGAAATATTGGGTTTTTGTTTAGCGATCACTCCTAATTGCCGTTGCCGTAGCGATTATCGGGCGGATGATTTTACCATCTATATGAGGCGATGAGATATAGTTGCCTGATTACCCATGAAACGCAGCTATGCCGATCGCCGACATGCTATGGTGACAATCAAGTATATTGGAGCCT
>JAUZRH010000273.1 GCA_030950555.1 Mariprofundus sp.
AGGCAACGCTCCCTTTTATGTTCTAGCTATTCTGGGTTTTCAGATAAATTTCTACCGCGTGTTAGGGCCGCGGAAATAATTAACTATCCCATTCTACTGGTCGATAAGTCCCTCTTCTACGTTGAAGAATTTGGCACATAGTCCCTACTATGCACCAAACCCTTCGCCTTGAAGAGGAACTTCTATCCTGCGCATAATCTGGATACTTTATTCTTTCCGTGGCCCTTACAATAGCTAAGATGATAGGCTATTATCAAGGTGAAGGATGACGGATGCTATTTTGCTGCGATAGTGATAGTCGTGGCGGTCATTCCAGACTTGCTATGGAATCGAGTTTTGTAAAGTTTTTCATATGTTTTCGTACTCTCTGGACATAGTTTTGGGTCTCTTCATAAGGTAGGTGTGTACGTAGGTGCTGATAGACCTGCTCGAAGGACATCGTGTTGATGATTTTCGATGCGCGGCGAATATTACGACTGCCGGGGATGAAGGCTTTAGCCACGTTGCCGCCACCCGTATTGTAGGCGGCAATGGCACAGATCATGCGGCTTTGAGGGTTGGTGATGCGACGCATTTCACGGCGCTGCAGTAGCTTCAGGTAGGCGCTGCCTAGTTCGATATTATTTTGTGCATTATAGAGGTAGTTGGAAGAGACAATTTTATCGTTTTTATAGACATATTGATAAGCATCGCGAGCGCCGGAGCGGGGAACTAGTTGCATCAAGCCAAAGGCGGGTACGCCGGAGTGCGCCATTGGATTGAAGTAGCTTTCTGTCTGCATGATACCGAGGATTAGTGAGTCGGGGATATGATAACGTTGAGCCATTTCATGGACGCGTTTTAGGTAGGGTTTAGTTCTTTTCTGTAGGTGATTGGGCACGAGGTGAATGGATACTGACAGCATTACTTTTTCGCCCTGTGGCGTCTGGATAGTCTGGCGTTTTAAGGGTTTTCTTTTTACAACTTCGGCGGCAAATTTAGCTGCGTTGCTATTTGTGACCGTTTCACCATTGTGACGTTTTAGCTGGCCTTTGAGTGGGTAAATTGAAGTAGTGCTGGTAGCTGCATTGGCTGGTAATGTTACTTGTAAGGCTTTATCCTCTTGTGCAGGCTGCTTAATCACCTTGGTGATCTCATGTTGGATGCGCTCAGCTACCTGTTTAGATTCAGGCGACTCTCCATGATTCAGTAGTATATCGACTTGGAGTTCACCTTTTTCAAAGTCGATGCTGCTGCGCTGATCGCGGTCTTTAGAGTAGGCAACCCACTCTTTTTTGCTCGGTTTCTTAGCATTGGATTTTCCCCATGCATTATCGATTTCGGCGGCATACTTTTTCCAAGCGCGATCCATCTCATCGACGTAGGCTGCATAGGCCGCATCCTGATTTTTGACCTCGTTATCCCACGTTTGATCCTGTTGGTCAAAAGCTTTGCTGAAGGCGTTATCGGCATCACTGAATGGATCGGCAAGTAGGGGGGTGGCGGCAAGAAGTGTGGTCAGTAAAAGGGGAGCGAATTTTTTCATGAGCCGCGATTCAGGCTGCCTAATTTGCGTAGGACGAGTAGTAGATCAGCACCTGTGACCGTTTTATCACCAGCGAAGTTTCCTTCTATTAGATCATCTGAGGTCATTAATCCTCGAGAGATGGCCAAAAAGGCCGCATTGTAGGCGTAGTGGTTGGCATTGAGGTCAGGGAATGGACTTTTGGTGCCAATAAATGCTCGGCTTAGTTGATCTTTATGGGTATACGCGATCAGTATTTCTTGAATCAGTTTGGCTAGTTCAAAGCGAGTGACATTTGCATCCGGATTAAAAAGTCCTTTTGCATCCAGAGAGATGCTGGTGAGCTGGGTGTTGAGTAGTGTGTCGATGGATGAGGCGAATGTATTGCTTTTGCAGTCTGCTGGGAGTGTTATGCTGTGGCTGCGTTTAGGGAAAAAGTTTTGAATGGCAATGTCATCGACCAGAACGGCTGCAAGTGTGGCGCGATTGATGGTGGTTTTACCAGCTAAATCACCCACCCATCCTTTGCCTGTGCCGCTGGCCTGGGCCTGACGGAACATTGACGCAAGTTCCTGGTTGGCAATGGCAGCATCACGGCCACCGATTTCAATGACTTTACTATAATGCTTGCGAGCTAAGCTCTCTTTTCCATCGGCCCGATAGGCGCGCGCAATCAGTAGGTGTAGATCAGAGCGACCGCTGTCTATTTTCTTTGCTTTGAAGAAATTTTCTTTTAGCTTGCCAATCCACCGTTTTGGCTTTGCTGCTAGCAAATATTGCCCTTCAATGAGCAGATATTCAAACTTCTCTGCTTTTGAATCGCTTGCATCATCGAGCTTGTTTAGCGAGGCCGGAATATCGGCCAGTTTCCCGAGTGCTAATTCACTTTTTATTTTGCCCAACCAGGCGGGGAAATGTTTGCCATCTTTGGCGATAGCCGCATCATATTCATGAAGTGCCTTGCTGAACTGCAGTTGAACGGCGTAGCGATCTGCGGCTTTTGTATGATAAGGGGCAGAATCCAGTGAGCTCGCCGCAGCTGAGGTGGCGAGTAGTAGGCTGAAAGCAGTTGCTAGAATAATTTTTTTCATTGTTGCTCCTGTTGTTGGGTGGCAGCTTTAGAGGACATAAGGGCCGCGGAAAAAATAAAGTATCCAGGTTATGCGCAGGATAGAAGTTTGGATTCAAGGCGCCAAATCAAGCGCATAGCAGGGCTATGTAACTGATTTGGCAACGCAGAATGCGGACTTATAGACCAGCAGAATTGG
>JAUZRH010000274.1 GCA_030950555.1 Mariprofundus sp.
CCACAATGGAACCAAGATTGGATATGCACAATACCATTTAAAAGGTGGTGGTGGCTTAGCATTAAATAAATGGGCAAGTGCTGAAAGCAAAATGAAGCCAGTCATTGAGCAATTGCTCTCCGCATACCCACAGGAGCAGAAATAAAAGTAGCCTTTCATTACCCATAGAATTGGCATGGCAAATGATCTCTGATAAAGAAGGAGTGATGCCTACTTTTTTCTGTCAATCCATAAGGGCCGCGGACAAATAAATCATCCTTTTCTACTGGTCTAAAACCTCGTCTTCTGCGCTGTCGAATCAGTCACATGGTCATGCTATAGTGATTCAAGTTTGATAAGCACCTTTTCTCGTCATTCCCGAGAAGGCAGGAATCCATTGTTCTCAATCTCACTATTGTGACCGCATTTCCTCCGGCGGGGTTAGCGCCATCATCAGTACTATGCGATCATCCGCCTCCCTGTATCGCTTTTGCCTTCCTTACTTTTTATCGCTTGTCCGGCATACTCACGTCCATGTAAGGCAGCACAGGGCCTCCAGGGGCCTGCTCTACATGGCATGCTCTCCGACCTCTGGGGCGGTGAGTACAACTTGCCTTGTCGCTGCACTCACTGTTGGCTTCCGAAGCTTCAAATCCGTCGCCTTATCCCAAAAAACTAATTTCGAGGCTCAATCACTTTAGCTTTACAGCTTACGGCCTATTGCTTCGCTCACCCTGTGCTTAATCTTTGGAGTTACTTCCGCCGACCCAGCTACACTTCCCGACAGATGGCTAATCCTTCTCGGGACGGGATCTTCACCCGTGAGAACAGACGACCTTGCCCGGCCGCACTGAAACTTCAGCTTATTATTTCCAAGGCCCTAATGTAATTCCAAAACAACTTACTGTGTTTGAGCCATGCTTTTATTAAGCTAGAAAGAGGCATCCTTCACCAGCCTTGAAAAGCAGTTTACACTTTCACTTGTCTATGTTAACTTTTTTCGGCAACCACGGAGTCCCCTTATTTATTAAAAAAAGTAATAAAATCAACGCATAAGGTTCGCCGCGAACACCAAATTCAAGTTTTTTTAAAAAACTATGTAACCCTTCAAAGTGCAAACCCCAATATAAAGGATGCTTAGAAAGACACACATTAAGCTCTGCGACCTCTTCCTTCACTCTGACTCCGTTACATCCCTAGCATCGATGCGATGATATTTTTCTGAACCTCTGTACTACCGGAAAAAAGACGACCCGCCATGGCATCCTGCACCAGTGCCACATGCTCGCCTTCCAATCCATGCGCGCCCAAGATATGAACGGCATCCAGACTGGAGTTCAAAAAGGCTTCACTGGCATACCATTTGGTTGCCGCACTTTCGACAGTAATCCTTTTTTTTCTGTCACAATGATCCGCACACTTGCCAACCCATAACCGCACACTCTCCAGACGCAATTTCATCTCAGCGATCTTGTGGCTAATCGCTTGATAATCCGAAAGTGGTTTCCCCTTCACCTGTCGTTTTTTAGCAAAGGCTACCACCTCTTTCAACTGCCACTGCATCACTCCTGCAATAGCGGAAAAGATAAATGCACGCTCTAATTCTAAAGCCAAATGAATCATCATATTACCCGCACCGACCTTGCCGAGAAGACGATCCGCAGGAAGCGTACAATCGGCAAGCAGAACATCCCCCATACTCGCTGTCGCACATCCCTGCACCGAAGGACCATCAGCAAAGGTGACGCCGGAATCATCACTACGAACCAGAAAAGCTGAGATGGCTCCTTCATGTTTTGCATACACCACCAACAGGTCGGCAATCGGCGTATTGGTAATAAACCGTTTACACCCATTGAGCCTGAAGCCTTTAGGGGTAGTTACCGCGCTTACCAGCATCGCCTGTGCATCCGAACCCGCCTGCGGCTCCGTAATCGCATGACCAGCGAGTAATTCACCTTTAATCAATTTAGGCAGTAACGCTGTTTTTTGAGTTTCACTACCAAAGCGTAGAAGTGGGAAAATTGCACCCCATATATGGGCATTCACAGCCAAAATAAGCCCAGGATCGCGGGTCGTCACGCCAAGCTGCTCAAAATCCTTACACATACCGGCAAAACCATCACCTAGACCACCAAATACTGGGTCAACCGCATGGCTAAACAGCCCCGCTTGGGCACACTGACGCAAACGTCTATCAGCCTCCGATTTATTACAATCAATCGCCGGCCCTATTTCTAAAATACCATGCTGCTTCACAAACCCTCCAACTGCGCTTTCACCTTTTGTATATCCACCTTACCATTGGATAAAAGTGGTAAAAAATCCAAAAATATCATTTTATAGGGCTGCATATAGGAGGGAAGATGATGCTTCAGATATATTTTCAGACCCTGCATATCCAAGGCTTCTCCTACCACCGCGGCTACCAATCGTTGACCGCTTATCATATCCTCTTTACCAAGAACCAATGACTCCTGCACACCATCATAGTGATTGATCACCAATTCCACTTCTGCTGGCTCAATACGATACCCGGATGATTTAATCATGCGATCTATCCTACCATGATAAACCAGCTCTCCACGCTCATTCTCTGAAACCCTATCCCCAGTGCGATACCAGCCAGCTTCTTTTTTCTGTAGTCCACCACCCTGCCAGTATCCACTCATGACGCAGGGGCCATCTACCAATAACTCGCCCCCACTATCAATTTTAAACGACGCACCACAAGCTGAGCCACCAATTGGTGATGACTTCAACTCAGTTAACCTTGCCCTATCAACCAGCCAATAACTACATACATTGGTTTCAGTCGGGCCAAATAGATTATAGAGAGCCACATCAGGTAGCAGCGAAGCCAGTTTATTCAGCCTTTCTATGGAAAAAAGTTCCCCTGCAAACAAGATACGCTTCAGCGCTGGCAAGCGCCCCAGTTTCAATCCGCCCCGCAGCGTCAGAAAACCCAGAATCGATGGCACAGTGTACCAACTGCTAATACCTTGCTCCTCCAACCAGTTCACCAATTTACCCGGTGCAAGTGTTAAGGATTGCGGTACAAAAGAGGTTTTAGCCGCGCAATAGACAGACGTGAACAGATCAAACAGTGACAGGTCAAAATGAAAGGGGGCTAAGCTGGCAATATGCTCATCACCATTAATTGTAAATGTTTCCGCTGTCCATTGAACAAACGCATCAATGGCACGATGACTAATTGAAACGCCTTTAGGATTCCCTGTAGAGCCTGAAGTGTAGAGGATCGCAGCCAATGCTTCCGGAGCCGCACAATAAACTTTCTCAATATCAATTTTAGCCGTTGCATCACCAGATGACTCCAACAGATTGATCCATATACCTGATGAATACCATGCCGGTCGATCACCCTCGCCGAGAAGACAGTCAGCTTGCACATCTTCAACAATAAAAGCGAGCCTTAGATCCGGGTTTTTTATATCTAGCGGCACGTAACAAGCACCAACAAAGAGGATCGCATAGATACTGCACGCCGCATCAATCCCTCGTGGTAGCAACAGGGCGACTCTATCGCCCGGATTCACACCATCGTCCACCAATCGAGCCGAAATAGATGCTACTTGCAGACAAAATGAGCGGTAATCCACTACTCGCTCATTTTCACAAAAAGCGACCCGCTCGGGACTGCTAGCTTGGTACTTTAGTAACGAGTCTACCGCAAGCATTAAGCTGCCACCTCTCCCGTCAGCTCAGACTGAACAGTGGCGATCAATTGTTCCATCCACTGCTGATCAATTTGACTACCTATATAGTTAAAACTTAACGTAAGGCAACCATCATATTGACTAACCAACAGCCCCAAAGCTGGAGGCGAAGTAACCTGACTCAGCTGAAACATCCCATTTACCTTAGCATCAGCGATCTCTTCCACCTTCGGATCAGACTCTCCCGTATAAGAGAACCAGAATGAGCTGCGCTCCTCTCCCTTAGGACCCTTCCGAATAATTCGGCCATACTTGTGCAGCGGCAGCCATGCCCCCGCTTCCATCAACGGTACCAGTGCTACATCAAGCCCAGAACGAACAGTTGTTTTATGCTGTTCCCGCAGTTCGGAAAAAAGCAGTGCCCTATTAGCCACCTGCTGTAATGAAGCTTGGGCAAAAAGAAAACTCACCTGATTACCCAGAAGTGGAAATAACGCCTTCCGTTTTCGCATATTCATTGCGTAAGGCACACAAAATCCCTGCTTCTCATCACAGCCCACTCGTTGCAGTGCTCGCATCATACAGCCGATAAAATAGAGTGCCGTACCTGTCATACCGGCTTCTTTTCTTGCTTGCAGTAAAATGGCTTTACTATCGTCACGATCAAGTGTCACAATCTGAAACTTTAATTGATCTGCTATCACCGGCTCTACCTTTGGCAGCGAACTATCGATGCGATCCAGATGATTGATATGGCGCTTGGCTTGGATCCCCATAGCAATTTTCTTCCATAAACCCCACTTACTTTTAAGTTGATTAAAGGGATTCTCCCCATCACTAAGCACTTCATCTTTTAGCAGGTGGTGCATAATCAGTTCAGCACCTTTAGCATCACAAATTGGATGAAACCAGCGCAGCATAAAATAGGCTCCAGTCTCCATCTCAACCAAGTGAAAGCCCACCGGCAAAGCGCTCTCGGCAGCCTCCCGTCGATTGATAATCGCCTCGATCACCGTCAGTGCAGAGCTACTATCCGTGGCTCTGTGATGAAAAAAAAGAGCGTTTACATCGCCCTCATGCTGCTTCCAGAAAAAACGGCGTCCTTGCTGCTTCAGACGGACATTTGCTTCAGGAAAGCGGCTGATAAATGAAGTCACACGCATCTGTAACCACGCGATATCAATCGCACTATCCAGCTCAAAAACTAGAGCGCAAAAATTCCCAGCCAACCCGGATTGTCTGATCTCATGATCCATCATTAAGGTAAAGTGATCGGCCGTGTTTAGTGGACGCAGCATAGAAGTTGGCAACGCTTTATGAACGATGCCGTTCGATCCAGCTTATAATTCTATTTAACGACTGAAGGTTATCCGGCTCAATCTCATCGTCCGGTAAGGTAACACCAAATGTCTCTTCTATAAATACAACCAGACGCATGATTCCCATGCTATCCAATCCTGCTTCCAGCAAATCTTCATCATCAGAGAATTTTTTAGGATCCGAAACTTGAACCAGCTCTTGGAAAACAAACTGCTTTAAAACGTCATTCATCAAATACTCCACTATGTCCACAAAAGGATTGGCTCACCCTAATAATCAAGAGTCCTCCCGTGAAGACTCTATTTAACTGATAAGGAAAATAGTAGACTGCAATAATATTTTAAAATAATATTTAGCTTCAATTCTAACCATAAAGGAGCAGCCATCAATGCTAAAAACAGTGCAACTGATCACCTTATTATTACTCTCAACCTTCACAGCCCAATCTTCCATTGCAGAGGAGTTCAAGGGTAAGCTGTTCTTTACCCAGGTAAACATCTACAGCTTAAAAGGAAAGGTCGTCACTTGGGTCAACTACCATATAGACACCTTAATTCCCGTCAATACCGCCATCACCATCAATAAAGTCGGCGCTACCGGTGTGATTTTCACAATTAAAGAGAGCGGCCAAAAGCTCAAACTGAAGAACAAAAAGAGAAGTTCCGGATTAACTGGGAAAGCGTGGGTGAAAAAGCATTTTTCTGAAACCCCTATTGATTTGCAGCTCTTTACCCAAAGTGAGCGTGATGCAATCGTTTCTGCAGATATCGTCGTTGGCATGAGTAAACAAGCAGTTATTGTCAGCCGTGGTTACCCACCTGCGCATAAAACCCCAAGCTTAGAGAACCCATATTGGCTCTATTGGCAGACACGCTGGCATAAAATAGGCGTTACGTTTGGAGGCGACAAAAAAGTATCATCTATCAAGAGATGAGGATAGCTTGATTCTCTTTATTAGCAGCTCACATAGGCCATCACAAAGAGCCACCTGATTACCCATGAAATCCATTCATATAGTGACTCAAGCCTGAAGATATCTTTTCCTTGTCATTCCCGCGAAGGCGTGGGGCGGAAATCCATTGTTCTCAATCACACACTACAACAATGGATTCCCGATCCGGTCGGGAATGACGCACAATCCATACTTGAATCACTATATGTAATTCTAGAGCACCCAAGCGGCTATATCATCGGACACTGCAATCACTCCGTCAGATCTCTATCAAGAGATTTAGACAAAAGTCGATGCTACGTTATTTATATCCATCTTCTGTTGGATCATATTGAATCTCCACGACTTTTTGACGTGAATTAAGAACAATTCGGCCTTGATGCTTATAATAGAGAACACTGCGCACTCTATCACTGCCATAATAGAAGGGAATCCAGGCCTTACCTGTCGCATGTGCACCTGAATCACTCCACAAGCCAATAAGATCCATCACCTGTTTTTGGCTCATACCGACGGCGATTTTAGAAAACTTGCTGCCTCTTGGTATATGTGCAGACTTTGTACTCTTAGCGGCTGATTTTTTGGCCGCTTTCTTACTACTTGAATCTGATTTATGTTGCGCTTTTTCATCACCAGTTGATCCACCGCCCATTGGAAATGAAGAACAGCCCGACAGAAGCGCCATAGAGAAAGCCCCCGCAAACAACATCAATAATATATTCCTTTTCACAATTTCTCTCCTATAGTTTCTGTGCCGCTATTTTTAAATTTTACACATGCAATATATGCATTCCGCTTTTCCCGTCAACAAAAAAATCACATTGCGATACCTGTCGCCAATATCCACACAGCACAAAACACCTTTACTCGTGAAGCCCCTAACTTTAAGGCAAAAAAGCGTCCCAATATACCGCCCACTAGCGCGGCAGGCGCGGCAAAAAACACCACATCCCAGGCCACCGACTGCGCTATAAAAACTTGGTATGGAGCGCAAACAATAACGTTTATTGCTGACACGCATACCGCCACAAAGATGGAAACCTGCATGGGAAACCTGCGTAAGAAAAGAAGGACCAATAAGCATTCGCCAACACCCACCGAAATAGTAGAAGTGATAACTCCGCCAACAAAACAGATAGGAATCAGTAATATATAATCACCCTTGGACATCACAGCTTTGGGAAAAAATGACTTGGATTCCGAATAAAATATTGAAACAAGCAGTGTTAAACCAAAAAATATCGAAAGCAGCGAAAAAAGAGTCAACATAGGGAGTCTCGCTCCAAAGTGAAAGAACCATTGCGATAAAAGAGCGCCAGTTACAGATGAAAGCGTTGCAGTTATAACAGCTTTGACCATAAACTGCTGATAGCGCTGAAAGATGACCGCTCTATTCTTAAAGCTGATAAACCACGAGATAGCACCTGCACTCATACCAAAACATTGAATCAGAATGCTTGTAGCCAATACTTGAGAAGGATATAGTCCAAGCGATGAAAATGCAGGTATAAATACCACACCACCACCGGCACCCGTTGCATTAGCAACAATGGCACCCCCCAGTCCCAAGGCAAAGAATAAGCCAAAGCCAATGATTTCATCTACAACCCACTGCAGGTCATTCAAATAGCAAAAAAGCACTGCTGCTGCAGTAAAATAAACAAACAAGAACGTCGCAATACTCCCCCAGCCTCGCCAACTCATATTAGGTTTCGCTTTGATAATTCCCACTGCCAGCTACTGCCAATCATCTGCTCTAATGAGTTAAATTCTGGAACCCATTCTTCTAATATATTAGTAAGCTTAGATATATCCGCAATCAATGAAGCAGGATCACCTGCACGCCGCCCATCCATTCGAGTAATAACATGTCCAGCAATATGTTGAAACTGTCGCACAAACTCAAGCACTGAATAAGCATAACCATAACCAGCATTCAACAGCAGAGACTCTCCGCCTTGTTCCAGATAACGAAGTACATACAAATGCAGTGATGCCAAATCTTGCACATGAATAAAATCCCGTTCAGCCGTACCATCAGAAGTATCATAATCATGACCAAAAATCGTTAAAACAGTATTCTTTTTCACACAATCGAGGCAGTGCTGAAGAAGATGCGAAGAGGAAGGGTTGTACTGCCCGAGAAGACCTTGAGGGTGGGCGCCTATTACATTAAAAAATCGCAGCGTCACCTGCTTTATTCCATAATGACAACACCGCTCAGCAATCACTTTTTCTGCTGCCAGCTTTGATTCTCCATAGGGGCTAATGGGACATAGTGGCGCCGACTCTTTCACCAAACCATGCGTTGCGTTGCCATATACAGCCGCTGTCGAAGAAAAGATAAGCTGCCCTACACCTGACTGAGCACAGGCTTCCACAACGCTGATGGTACCGTTCACATTGCTATCGAAATATTCATCGTGCTTCACAAAAGATTCAGGTACAGAGCTTTTAGCCGCGAGATGAATAACAGCTTGAACCTTTTGCTGCTGCATCACATCAACAAGCGCAGTAGTATTAAAAATATCTTCAACAATAAGGGCGTTTTCTGGCACGGACCATGCATTACCTGTCGTTAAATTATCAACCACTGTGAGTTGATAATCATAAGCCTGTAATAGACGAACAATATGCGAGCCGATATAGCCGGCTCCACCAGTAACAAGTACGGACTTAAGCCCCTGCCTAATGGTTGACATCGGTTTTCAAACTCCTTTTTTTGGCATCCTTCATTTTCTGGTTTACACATTAAGGCCTTCCTTAAGACGGAAAAGGCTTCGCCAAATAGTTGATCTTCTCACCCCAACCCTCTCCCTGAGGGAGAGGGTTGGGGTGAGAAGTCAATAAAGAGCGCCCATGATTCATCCGGCTTACGGAAGATACAGAGACATCTTTCAGTTGTGAGGCAACGTAAAGCGTCAACTATTTTTATAGTTGGTGAAGGATGCCCTTTTTTTGTACAAAAGTGAATAGCTTAGAGCCACTTGCAAAACTCTGGGTGAATGAGTAACAATTCCACTTCGAGCTCATTTATAGGACGGCAAGAAGGGCATGGTTGTTCCGTACGCTAAACGCAGCATAGGAATGCGTCGGAGTGGGGCTGTCAATCGCCGCTCATGGGTTTTGCAAGAGCCTCTTCAGAATGAATATTAAAAGCAAATACTAAATTATTATTTCTCTTATTCATATCAGCCATCTATATTTCTGATTTTTTATACACAAGGAGTCCACTTTGTTCATTCGCATGGGCCTTACGGCATACTGTTTCATCCAATTTGCCATACAGGTTCTATGGCTAGGAAAATGGATCATGCCACGCATTATAAAAAAACCGAGTGCCAATCACGACGTACGCCGCCGAGCTCTTCATCATGCTCACCAACATGTTGTTCGCTATATAAAAACACTAAGCATGCTCCGGCTAATCTCTTTTGAATTTATCGGCACACCCATCAAAGAGTCGGCCCTGATCGTCGCCAACCACCCATCGCTACTCGACTTCATTATTCTCATGCATGATTTTCCTAACGCTATTTGCCTATATAAATCACAAACACGTGACAACCCCATTCTCTCTGACTTTGTAAATATTGCCGGTTATATTGAAGGAATGGATGGCACACGTAGTGCAAGCAAACGTATTATTAATGAGTGCTGCGAACGCTTAGGTGAAGGCCATCATATTGCTCTTTTTCCGGAAGGGACGCGCTCAAAATCAAACATTGATGTAGCGCGATTTCGTGCAACCGCTTTTCATGCAGCACTAAAGTCAGGCGTAGGGATTCAACCCGTTGCTATCTACTGTGAGCCTCTTTTTCTAGGAAAGAACCAACCATGGAGCACTTTTTCTAAAGCACGCAATCGTATGGTCGTTGAATACATGGAACCCATCCAAAGCGATGAACTGCCTATAGCCATGCAAAATGCGCGGAGCCTAGCTGACCTAGCAAGAGATCAAATAGCTGCAAAGCTCCTCTTATTGCACAAAAAAGATCACTCATAGCAAAAACAAACGAATGATTCTGAGAAGAGCAATATAGCATCAACAAATAACAACAAATATGAAATAGATGCATTTATAGCGCGGCTCTTTTAGATTAGCGAGATGAATAAACCTCTTACAAGTAATGATTTTGCTGCCTGGTTTGCTATTGGTTGCAAACCACGTAAGCA
>JAUZRH010000275.1 GCA_030950555.1 Mariprofundus sp.
TATTCCGCTGGTTTACGTGTGGAAAGCTTGGCTTTCATGGCTTGTAAACGAATCAAACGCTCACACTCCAGCATCACTTGATGTTCTGCACCAAAATGAGCCATCAGCTTCTGCTTTAAGCTTTTACCTGCTTGGCTCTCATGCTCTCCTGTCTGAATCATAACTTTATATTCACTCAACCAGCTTGCTTCTTCCACTTTGGGAATGGGGTCAACATCCATCAGCCCTGCCAAAATATCCGCACTAGCGACACCACGGCTTTGAGTCTCTGGGCGCTCCACAACAGATTTTAACGCACCTGTTTCGCTATCCACTTCATGATGAATCAAGCGAATCGATTCAGAGTCCACGGTAGAAAGCACCTGCGGGCTATGGGTGGTCACAATAAATTGAAGCTTAGGAAAAGCTTCGGTAAGGCTTGAAATGACTGTTTGTTGCCACTCTGGATGAAGGTGCATATCGACCTCATCAATTAGAATCACACCTTCCGTTTCTAAGGCGGCATTGGCTCCTAAATGCGCATTGAGCAAAGCACAGCGATAAGCAATATCAGCAACCATTGCCAGCATATTTTTGATGCCATCACTTAACTGATCAACCTTGAGCGTTCCTTTTTCAGGATGCTGTAAAACCAGCGACTTCTCATGAATTTCGCTGTATGACACATTCTGCCAACCCGTTACTTTGAGCAGTATGTTCACTGATTTTTGAATCACTGTCACAGGGTTGGCAATTTCAGGAGATGCTTGAATCGATGAAATACCTGATTCCAATTGCTTAATTTGCTCTTCTCGAATTTTCTTAAATGATGAAGTAAACCACTCTTCAAACTGTTTATAACTGGATGCCGGATCTAAGCAATCCCGATAAGCAAAAGTACGAATATTTTCATCTGCTTTACGATTTTCATTACCCATCTTACTTTGCATCAACCGTTTTTCTTTCCAAAGCCGCCCCGTACCATAATAGCCAAACACAGGCAGACTGATTGGATCATCATGAAGGTTTCGGGTCTTTTCTTGTAAATGAATTGCAAATTTTTTCAGCTTCTTGCTGGCTGCATCATCTTTAGTTTGGGACTTTCGAGCCTCACTATCCCTATACCTTTTCCAGCTTTGATCACCCTGACCATAATCCCCGCTTATCACAATCTCTGAAGGTAATTGGCGCGCCATCTCATTTTTATTTTTCAATAGCAGAACATCACCGACTGTAATCGTATTAGATGGGTCTGCATAAGCTGTTTTTGCCAAGTCAAAGCTACTCACATAAGGCCATAAACCAATACGAACCGCATCCAGTAAGGTTGTTTTACCCTGACCGTTGTTTGCCACCAACACTGTTATATGCGGATGAAGATCGAGATCCACCGATTGATAACAACGAAAGTTCTTTAAGATGATTTTATTCAGTTTCATTCTCTAATCTCCAAACATAAACACATAAGAAATCCTTAGCCGTTGCCAATTTATTTGACTCAACACTATAGTGATTCAAGGATGGATTGTCCGTCATTACCAACCTGATCGGGAATCCATTGGGTGAAGAATGTGATTGATAACAATGGATTGCCGCCCCACGCCTTCGCGGGAATGACGAGAAAAGATATCTTCGAGCTTGAATCACTATATTCGTCACCATGACAAACAGCTGGCTGAGAAACTTCTACTTTGTACCTTTGTGGTAAGCACCGCCACAAAACCATTAAGCGCGCTCATCGACTCGGTAGAGCAACGTTCCACCGGCAGCAAGCAAAAGCACAATCACTAATATTGAGAAACGCGCGCTGCCTGTAAGCATACTTGCCACACCCATCATCAAGGGACCGAGTACGGCGGCAAATTTACCCAACATATTATAAAAACCAAAAAAGGCTGCGGCCTGATGGGGTGGAATCATGCGCGCATACATCGAACGTGAAAGCGCCTGCACGCCGCCCATCACCAAGCCTATCGCCGCAGCCAGCCAGTAAAAATCTGCGGCGCTCTGCATCGTAGAGCTCCAAATACATACCACAGCATAAACAGCAATACAGATCAGCAACGTCCCCTTGCAATGCCACTGCTCTCCCAGCCAGCCCAGAGCAAGAGCTGCAGGAAAGGCAATAAATTGGCTCATTAATAGTGCCGTCATTAATACCGAAGCATCAAATCCCAGTGCCAAACCATAATCCACGGCCATTCGCGCTACCGTATTGACACCATCAATATAGAGAAAATAGGCTAACAGAAATAAACCTATATTTTTAAGACTTCGCAACTGCTGAAAGGTTCCGCCTAACTGGATAAAAGCATCGCGCGTCAGCTGAAGTAGTGGCGTCCTTACGGCCCGACGCTCTTCAACCACATGTACAGCCAAGGGCAAAGAGAAAAGTGCCCACCATACTGCAACCGTCACAAAGGACCAACGTACGGCCTCCACTTTATCAGCCAACATAAACCAGTGAGGGTGCAGGGTCATCGTTACATTTAGGGCAAATAGTAAGCCGCCACCCACATAACCGAGCGCATAACCAAGCGATGAGATTCGATCAAACTGAGAACGCTCTGATACATTCACAATCAAAGCATCATAAAATATATTCGCTCCGGAAAAACCGATCGCACCCCATGCAAAAAGCACTATTGCCCATAACCACTCGCCCTCTCCCACAAGAAATAGCGCGGCAGTCATCAGCAGGCCCAGTGAAGTAAAGCTAAGTAGCATTCTTTTTTTCAGACCACCCTGATCAGCCATAGCGCCAAGCAGAGGCGCCAGTAATGCAATCAACAAGCCTGAGAGTGCGTTAGCCAAACCCAGCCAGAAGGTACTTTCATTGGCACTTAAACCACTAGCCCAGAACTGCTTGAAAAACAGGGGAAAGAAACCGGCCATCACCGTTGTCGTATAAGCGGAGTTAGCCCAATCGTAGATAGCCCATGACCAAGCTGCTTTAGAAACCCCTCTCATCCGACATTAAAACAAGCCATCGCATTGGCCGTCGTCTGCTCTGCCAGTGTGCTTAAACTTACACCTCGCAACTCAGCCAAACATGCTGCCACATGGCGAACGTAAGCCGGTTCATTACGTTTGCCACGCAGCGGCACGGGAGCTAAGTAGGGAGAGTCGGTTTCAATAAGTAGCCTGTCAGTTGGAATCTGTTTTGCCACTTCGCGCAATGCATCATTACGTTTAAAGCTTACATTGCCTGAGAAAGATATAAACATTCCCATCGCCAAAGCTTGCTCAGCGGCACTCATATCCGATGAAAAGCAGTGCATAATACCGCCACAAGCAGAAACATTTTCTTCAGCCAATACTTTCAAAGCTAACTCATCTGCCTCTCGCATATGTACAATCACCGGTTTTTTCACCTGCTGGGCTGCTTGAATATGGCTGCGGAACCGTGCTTCTTGAATGGCTGGAGCTACTTGGTTATGAAACATATCCACGCCTGTCTCACCGATAGCCACACAACGCGCGTGGCCTGCCAAGCGAACTAACGTATCAACATCCGGTTCACAGCTCACTTCATGGTTCGGGTGAACACCCACAGAAAACCAAACATTATGGCGCTCGGCAACCAGAGCTTCTAGGCGTGGGATCTGCTCTAACTCCACAGCTACAGCAACAATACGCGTTACCTCATGCTCTTTCATACGCTCAAAAACCGCCTCACGGTCATCATCAAAATGGCTGAAATCGATATGGCAGTGTGAGTCGAACAGCTCCATCTTAAACTGCATTCATCAACAGTTTAAAGTGTTCTAATGTCACGTATGGCACGGCCTGCAAATCGTGCGGATTGGCTAGCAATTTCACATCTATCTCCGGCTCACCTAATTCAGACACCACCAAATCAGCACCGTCAAAATGCTGCTCGCGGGTATAATCATTGACTGTTACCACACAATGTAAGCCGGCTGCTATTGCCGATTTACAACCATTCTCAGAATCTTCCAGCGCCAATGTCTGCGTGGGATCCACTCCCAGTTGTTGCATGGCGTATTGATAGATATCCGGTGCCGGTTTTTTAGCAGGAACAATATCACCGGCTGCCAGCACAGCAAAACGGTCAAACCATTCACTACCTAGGGAATGTTTAATCAGCGCATCCAAAGCTGACGGCGTGGTGGTGGTAGCAACACCCAAAACGATGCCCGCCTCATACGCCTCTTCTAATAAACGTCGCACACCAGAACGCAGTGGGATTCGTCCTTCGGCAATCAGCGCCTGATAATGAATCGTTTTACGCGCATGCAGGGTAGCAATCTGTTCATCGGACAGTTCTGCCATACCACCACGTTTAATATCAAAACGCATTCTCTCTTTTCCACCCGTAACCGTTAGCAGCTCACCATAGGTTTTGATATCCCATTCGCGGTCAATCCCAGCTTCAACAAAAGCCATATTGAATGCAACTCGGTGCCCATCTCGCTCTGTATCTGCCAAAGTACCATCCACATCCCATAGTATGCACTTTAATTCCACCATATTGCCTCCTGACAAGAAATTATCATCCTGCTATCATTGCCCCATGAATGAGATAATTAGCCCGGATACCGTGCGCAACACTGAAACAGAAACCGCCGATCCACAACTACAGAAACCACCAATGTTCCGAATATTGATGTTAAATGACGATTTCACACCAATGGACTTTGTCATACATGTATTAATCAGTCTCTTTCAGAAATCCGAAGAGGTCGCCAATCAGCTCATGTTGCAGGTACACAATCAAGGCAGCGCTTTATGCGGTATTTATAGTCGCGATATAGCAGAAAGTAAGATACGTCTAGTTGAAAATGCCAGCCGTACAGATGGCCACCCGTTACGCTGTATTATGGAGATCGACAACGGCAGCTAAGGGCCACGGAAAGAATAAAGCATCCAAGTTATACGCAGGATAGAAGTTGGATTCAAGGCGCCAAATCAAGCGCATAAGCAAGCCCTAAATGGGCGCGATAGCCTACTGCCTTTAGTAGTAACTCTGTGGCAACGCAGAATGCGGACTTATAGACTAGCACGTGGATGATTTATTCTTTCCGCGGCCCTAAGGCATCGTAAATAAATAAGTCGTTGCTTTACGCACTGAATTTTTATTTGCTTTCAAGGCGAAAAAACGGAGCATAGCACTGCTATGTAATACTTTTTACAACGAAGAAAGCGAGCAAAAAGGCAAGTGTAAACCGATGAGTTTTTTTTACGATGCCTAAGGGAGCTGAGTAAAAAAAACAGCTCCCTACTGTTAACAAAGGGAACTGGCATCATTATTGCGTGAAAAAAAAATGCTATCGAGGTGTAATCATGGGTATATTAAGCGAAGAGTTGGAAGAAACACTAAATGAGACCTTTCGGAATGCACATATCCGTCGCAATGAATTTGTTACCGTCGAGCATCTGCTCTTGGGTTTATTGGATAACCCGAATGCGCTAGGCGTGCTACTCGGGTGCCACGCCGATATTGAAGCTTTACGCTTGAATCTTACCCAATTCATACGCGATCATGTTGCCACACTGCCTGAGCAGAGTGGCGAAACAACAGCTAGCATCGGCTTGCAACGCGTCATCCAACGCGCTGTGATGCAGGTGCAAGCCTCTGGCAAAAGCGATGTTTCTGGTTCCAATGTCCTAGTTGCGATATTCTCAGAAAAAGATTCACATGCAGCTCACTACCTACACCAATTGGGCATAAGTCGATTGGATATTGTCAGCTTTATGGCACATAATGCTCTACATGAAGAGAAAAGCCATCCAGCGCAGCCACTAAGCATTCCAGATAAGGGCGCTGCACCAACCGATTCTCCGTTAAAAAGCTACTGCATCAATTTATCGCAACGCGCCAAAGAGGGCAAAATAGATCCCCTCATCGGCCGCAGTGAAGAAGTTAAACGCTGCACTCAAATTTTATCCCGTCGACGGAAGAATAACCCGCTACTGGTGGGCGAAGCGGGCGTTGGAAAGACAGCGATTGCTGAAGGCTTGGCTCTGCGGATCGAGCAGAAAAGAGCACCTGATATCTTTCTAAATGCCGTTATTTACGCCCTCGATATGGGCGCCCTGCTGGCTGGCACCAAATATCGAGGCGACTTTGAAGAGCGTTTAAAAGCGGTACTAGAGACATTGAAAAAAGAGGAACATGCGGTTCTTTTTATTGATGAAATCCACACTATCATTGGTGCAGGTGCTTCTAGTGGTGGCACAATGGATGCATCCAACCTACTCAAGCCAGCCCTTGCCAATGGAGAGTTGCGCTGCATTGGGGCAACCACCTACCAAGAGTATCGCACCCTGTTTGAAAAAGATCGTGCGCTCGCTCGCCGTTTTCAGAAAGTTGATATAGCAGAACCCACCGTACAACAGACCATAAAAATTCTGAAAGGCTTAAAATCAGGTTTAGAAACCCATCATGAAGTAAGCTATAGCGACAAATCGCTGAAACAAGCGGCAATTCTGGCTAAACGCCACCTGAGTCAACGCCGCTTACCCGACTCAGCCATTGATATTTTGGATGAGGCTGGCGCTGCAATGCATATCAAACCTGAAGAGAAGCGGCATGCTCGCATCAAAGTGCACAACATTGAAAACATGGTTGCTTCCGTCGCCCGAATTCCGAGGAACCAGATTAACGCTAAAGATCGCAATCAACTAGCTCACTTGGAGCGCAATCTCAAGCTCTCTGTTTTTGGTCAAAATGATGCCCTTGAACAACTCTCTGCAAGCATCAAACTATCTCGTGCGGGCCTTTCCCATCCTGAAAAACCGATCGGCTCATTCCTTTTTACTGGCCCCACAGGCGTTGGTAAAACCGAAGCTGCCCGTCAGTTAGCGCGCATTATGGGCGTTGAACTGATCCGTTTCGATATGTCTGAATATATGGAATCGCATACTGTTTCCCGTCTGATTGGCGCCCCTCCTGGATATGTTGGCTATGATCAAGGCGGCCTATTAACTGAGGCAATCAATAAAAATCCTCATGCCATATTGCTACTCGATGAGATCGAAAAAGCACATCCCGACCTATTCAACCTACTCCTTCAAGTGATGGATCACGGCACGCTGACTGACAATAATGGTCGGATTGCTGACTTCCGCCATGTCGTACTGATCATGACCAGCAATGCGGGTGCCTTTGAAATGCAACAGAGTTCGGTCGGCTTTAATCCCCAACCCCGCAAAGGCGATGATAAAGAAGCTATCAAACGCATTTTCACCCCTGAATTCCGTAATCGGTTGGATACCATCATTGCTTTTGCAGCCCTACCTGAAAAGATCATTTTGCATGTCGTAGAGAAGATGCTTATTGAGCTAGAGATGCAACTGCAAGAGAAGAAAGTAGAACTTGAAGTATCACAAGCTGCCAAAGAGTGGTTAGCACACCGCGGCTACGACCCGATGATGGGCGCCCGTCCTATGGCACGCCTAATTCAAGAACACATTAAAAAACCACTGGCTGAAGCGATTCTATTTGGATCGCTGCAAAAAGGGGGCGTCGCTCACATTGCTTGTGAAGAGGATAAACTGGTACTCCAGCATGATGTAGAGGAATCGACGACACTGCGCCTGTTTGACAACAAAGCCGGTGATAAAGAACTCGATGACAAACCTGTGCCTGCATGAGTAAACAGCAGACAAAAAACAAAACCGCAAAACCGAAAAAACAGTACACTGACACGGTTGCACATAATGATAGTGCCCATATGCAGATTGATATGACGGCCATTGGCGTGGTCAAAAGCAGTTATCTGGAACGCTTTGCCACGCCACGTCAGCCTACACTCGAACAAGCACAAACAGCTGAGATACACCTCAATGCCGGCATGAATTTTGAACAAGCCCTGACAGATATTGATGGTTTTTCCCATATTTGGGTCATCTACTGGATGCATCTAAATCGCGGCTGGAACCCCACCGTATTACCGCCAAGAGGGCCTAAACAACGGCGCGGGCTATTTGCCACGCGTGGCCCCCATAGACCAAACAGTATCGGCCTATCCGCTGTCAAATTAACACAAGTCAAAGGACGCATTTTGACCATTGAGGGCCATGATATGCTTGATGGAACCCCTGTTCTCGATATCAAGCCCTATATTCCCTATGCAGACACCATCACCACAGCTAGCAGCGGCTGGCTGGTCGATGTTGGCCTCGTAAATGCTGATGGCTCTACCATTCCAGCCCAGCAAGAACAGCCGCAATGAGCACAGAACAGCAGCAGAACGAACAGCGCAATGAAGGCAGCAACTGCTCGCTCAATCATTTGGATGACTTCAATACTGAGCCTATAGCCCATCAGGAGCCGACGATTGGTCAACAGCACAATCCATCACCTGATCCACTACCAGACCCTCACCATGCAACTGAGTCCCCAACAAACAACGTCCCCCGCAAAGAAGGTAAAGCCGCCAAAAAGAGACCCAGTCTACCTACCATTCTAGTGTGCACCACCCTGCTTTTTGTCCTGCTGATTACCGTCATCAGTCTCAACAGTAGGACCACCAATGAACCCGCCAACCAAACAGCGGATAATCAGCGCATACAAAACCTGGAACATCGTCTATCAACACTGGAACAGCTGCGACAAGCTACAAACCCCATGCAGTCACAACTAACCCAGCTTGAAGAGAACGTTGCAGCCTTAACAACGAAGCTCCAAGCCCTAGCCAGCAGCCAGCATAGGAATACCGAACAGAGCCACACAAAAGCAGCGCCACCTCCACCAAGCCCAAAGCATAGCATCGTCAAAAAGGATCAAACGCTTCAAACGGCTTGGGTTATCAATATTGCATCACTTAAATCCCTTAGCCAAGCAACAACAGAACAGGCACGCTTACTGCAACACGGTATCAAAACAGCCGTTTCCGAAATCACCATTAAGCATAAAACATGGTACCGAATACATAGCCGTTCATTTTCAACAAAAGAAGAAGCCATCGCCTACAACAAAGAGATCACTAACAGATTTAGCATGAAAGGCTCTTGGCTACAAAAACTATAGCGTAGACAAGATCCAATAAGCTTCATATCGTGCTTCACGTATGCATTGCCCGTCATTCCCAAACTGATCGGTAATCCACCATTGCAGAGTGTCATTGAGTACCATGGATTTCCGCCCAACGTTTGTACCAGAATGATGAGAGCAGATACTTTTATACTTGAATCACTAGAGCGCTTTATAAATGACCTCACCAGGAGATAACATGGCTGAAAAAGATGATGTAAAAAAAGAAGATCATCTCGATGAGCTTTTAGCACGGGATGAAGAGATCCTTAATACGGATGACTTATTAGATTTTAATATGCCCTTTGAAGAACCCGATGCTCCTGAAGCAAGCGCCGCGAACGAGAAAAGCATATCACAACAGCTTGCAGAGACCGCGACAGAAAGCGAACCCTCCAGCGAGCAGCTTATTAACCTTGATGGCGATGATCCTGCACCCATTGATAGCTTGGAAACTGAAAAATCAGAAGAGGATATCAACGACCTCTTTTCCCATTTTGATGCGCCTGAAGAAACAAACAGCACGTATGACGAACAAGAAGCCACGACAATAGATCAGCCACTAACTCAAGAAGATGATTTCATACCGCTCATCAATCCTATCGTAAGCGAGCCTGAAGCTGAATTGAAGGCCGAGATCATTGAAGAACCTCTCGATGAATACGACCTAAATAGCCCCACCTTGGCATCTATTAATGAAGCAGAGAGTGCTCCCCCTCTTTTTTCCCCTCCAGAAGCAGAGCATGATGATAGCTCTTCAGTAGATGATAAAGCCGAGAACAAGCCCAAAGAGAAAAGCTCTATCATGCAGAAATTGACTGGTTCAATGGTCTATATTTTAGGCACTGTGCTGGCCCTAACTGCAGCTGGAGCAACATGGTTAGCCAGTAGCTCCATAAACCGAGTAAATCAATTGGAACAGGTTACGCTTGTTGCTATGAATGAAAGCAGCCATGAAAGAGAACTCCGGCTTAGCGCCCTTGAACAGAAAATAGATCTCCTACTAGAGAAACTAAATGGCACCCCAGCCCTTACATCACTAAGCTTGACGACTCCGAAACCAGCTAGCTCAGAGACAAACCCGGAAAAAGAGAACCCGACTAAAGAACAATCAATTGATACAAGCGCTACACCCAGCAAAGCCAAAACGGAAGCAACAACAGAAGATCCAAATAGCGACAAAGGTAATTGGGTAGTGAATCTCACCTCAGTAGAAACCATCGAACAGGCAAAGGCGGATCTTGCTCGCTTCAAAAAACAGAAGATCAAGGCTGAATATATTCGCATCACGGTCAAAGGAAAAATATGGTATCGCCTACGTGTTACAGGCTTTGGCACCGAACATGAAGCGACAGCCTATGAAAAATATCTGAAAAACTTCCAGGATATCGATGTATGGCGTCAAAAATTATAGCCGATATCTCAAAAAACATCCTCTAGGTGTCAGGTATGCGTTGCTAAATAGGCTTCTCTTTTAAGACAGCACATCTGCAATAACAAATACTACGTGATGTTTTCGGTTATCGTTATTTTTTATTCAACAGCGGCTTAATGCCCCCTATCTTTGTCCCATATTAAGTGGAAAACCCGAAAACCCAACGCAATCCCGCTTTTTGGCTACAACAATACTCCCCTCTACGCATCGTAAGGTTATTGGTAACTGCTCAGATCGCCCTTGATTTGTTCAAGTTCGAGGAAAAAACGCGCACTGTGCTACGGCACATGAGCATTTTTGACGCCAAAATTGGGCAAATCAAGGGATGAGCTGAGTAGTGACGGTTATTGAAGCATTAGGGCCGCGGAAAGAATAAATCATCCACGTGCTGGTCTATAAGTCCGCATGCTGCGTTGCCACAGAGTTACGACTAAAGGCAGTAGGCTATCGCGCCCCTTCAGGGCTTGCTTATGCGCTTGATTTGGCACCTTGAATCCAACTACTATCCTGCGCATAATCTGGATACTTTATGCTTTCCGTGGCCCTTACGTTAGGGCCACGGAAATAATTAACTATCCCATTCTACTGGTCTATAAGCCCCTCTTCTGCGTTAAAGAATCAGCCACTTTTTAAAAGCAATATGACTACCTATCGCGCCCATTCAGGGCTTGCTTATGCGCCAAACTCTTCGCCTTGAA
>JAUZRH010000276.1 GCA_030950555.1 Mariprofundus sp.
CCATCAATGATTAGATCATAGTCACGAATGATTTCACGTACATTTTCTTCAGTGATGAAATAGTTGTAGGTGTTGACTTTTACATCAGGGTTAAGTGCCTGCATGGTTTCGCGGGCACTCTCTACCTTAGGCATGCCGATACGATCCTGATTGTGAATAATCTGACGCTGCAAGTTGGACATATCAACAACATCTGCATCGGCAATGCCGATCGTGCCGACACCCGCTGCGGCTAGGTAATAGGCCACCGGCGAACCCAAACCGCCAGCACCAATCATGAAAACCTTGGCATTGAGTAGTTTTGATTGCCCTTCAGCACCTACTTCAGGCAAGATAATATGGCGCGAATAGCGCTCAATCTGCTCTTCCGTAAAATCAATCATTATTATAACCTCGTTTCACAGCAGGGGTGCAAAGGAGATGGGCGTTTATATGCCGCTCTCATAGCCTTTGTGCCCTTGTATGATTCTGAATTGCTGCTATCTATTTTAAACTAAACTTCAATGCCTTTGAACAGGTCGGTGGAGATGTAACGCTCAGCCATGGAGGGGAGGATAACTACGATGCGTTTGCCCTTCATTTCTGCCCGTGCAGCTACTTTCAGTGCTGCTGCAACGGCTGCGCCCGATGAGATGCCACCGGGGATTCCCTCTTCACTGGCTAGACGACGTGCCATGGCAAAGGCATCATCATTGCTCACCTGTTCAACGCCATCGAGAATCGCCATGTTTAGATTCTTAGGAATAAAGCCGGCACCAATGCCTTGAATCTTGTGCGGGCCGGGATTGCCACCGGAGATTACCGGTGAATCAGTGGGCTCCACAGCAAAGGCTTGAAATGCTGGGTTGAGCTCCTTGAGTCGCTCGGCTGTGCCACTGATGGTGCCGCCCGTACCGACGCCTGCTACGATGGCATCGATTTTTCCGTCGCATGCTTGCCAAATCTCTTCGGCCGTGGTGCTGCGATGAATAGCTGGATTGGCCGGATTCTCAAACTGTTGCGGCATAAAAGCCCCATCGGTTTCAGCAACGATCTCTGTAGCTTTGGCAATCGCTCCCTTCATTCCTTTTTCTGCTGGCGTTAATACAAGTTCAGCACCGAGTAGCTTCAGTAACTTGCGACGCTCCAAGCTCATTGACTCAGGCATGGTGAGAATGCAGCGATAACCTTTGGCTCGCGCGATAAAGGCCAGTGCAATGCCGGTGTTGCCGGAGGTGGGTTCAACAATCGCACCACCCTCTTTCAAACTACCATCGGCTTCAGCGGCTTCAATCATTGCTTTGCCGATACGATCCTTGACGGAGTTTAAGGGGTTATAAAACTCGCACTTTACAATGATTTCGGCATCCAGATCCGCGCCGATCCGATTGAGTCGAATCAGTGGTGTGTTACCAACTGTCTCTGATGCATTAGGATATATCGCCATCGTTCACCTTCCCTTTTGTTGCTGTTTTTTATCGCCGAAGAGATTCTACTTATTCAAATTGCTCATATGATGCATAGTTGAAGGCTTTGTACCGCAGAGTACACCGAGGTTCTGAAGTAAGTGATGAGAGAGGGATATCATCCTGCTCTAACGAAAGGCCCAACAGCACTAAATGCACAAAGCGCAACAGAAACAGATGTACCTTACTCTGCGAAACTCAGTGTACTTTATGGTGAATGCCTTTTTGCGTGTTGTCTATCCTTCGATGACATTCTGCTCTATCGGCTCCACATGGACACCCTGAGCTGCTAGCCACTCCAACGCCGCCTCAACAACATCTGTGGCGCCATCTAGTTCCAGCCCAACCAGGCCGGTGTTCTCTTTGACTTCTGCCGTACGAATATTGGTGATTACATCAAAAGCTTTGCTCAGCTTGTAGATGATTGGTTCACACACGGTGTTGCTGTTAAATGTCAGATAAACGCGCATTTTCATATGAACTCCAGAGGGGTGGTTTACTTGCCGCCAGCAATAGCCGGTACAATAGAGACTTCATCGCCATCTTTGAGCGCCGTTGCACGGCCTTCCAAAAAGCGAACATCTTCATCGTTGACATAGATATTAACAAAGCGGCGGATTTCACCAGCTTCGTCACATAAACGTTCTTTCAAGCCAGCGTGGGCGGCTTCTAAGTTATCCAGCATTTCACCGATAGTGGATGCTTCAATGGTGACTTCATCAGCACCAGCGGTTAATTTACGTAGTGGGGTGGGGATACGAACGGCTATACTCATCTATTACTCCTCTTACTTCAGTATGTCATCTGTTTTGCCATCGGCTTCTGCCAAGGCATCAAACTCTTTCAAGCTGGCTGCGATAATGCGTGGTTTATTGATCGCATCAACGATTGCTTCCTGTGTTTTGAGGCCATTGCCGGTAATGCACAGTACAATAGACTCATCGCGTGGCAGCTTGCCGGACTCAATCATCTTTTGGGCGCAGCCTAATGTCACGCCGCCAGCTGTTTCGGCAAAGATTCCTTCTGTTTCCGCCAGTAATTTCATGGCATCGACGATCTCTTCGTCGGAGATATCTTCAGCCCAGCCGCCTGTTTCGCGAATAATGCGGTTGGCATAAAAACCATCGGCAGGATTACCAATGGCCAGTGATTTGGCAATGGTGTCAGCATGAACCGGGTGAATAAGATCGGTTGCATCTTTGACCGATTTTGCAATGGGTGAGCAGCCGGTCGCCTGGGCGCCATAGATGGCTGTGCTGTTATCTTCGACTAAGCCTAATTGAATGAACTCTTTGATTGATTTGGCAACCTTGGTGCAGAGTGAACCGGAGGCCATCGGAACGACAATATGTTTAGGCGCTTTCCAACCCATCTGCTCCATTACTTCATAGCCGAGTGATTTAGAGCCTTCAGCATAAAAAGGACGTACATTCACATTGACAAAGGCCCAACCATATTTGCCCGCAACTTCGGAACAGAGGCGGTTTACATCATCGTATTTGCCTTCAATGCCGATAATCTTGGTGCCAAAGATGCCCGCGCCCAAAATCTTGCCCTGTTCTAAGTCTTTCGGGATAAATACATACGATTCCAGTCCTGCGGCGGCGGCATTGGCTGCGACGGAACCAGCTAAGTTGCCGGTGGAGGCGCAAGCTACGGTTTTAAATCCAAACTCCACAGCTTTGGAGAGGGCGACTGAAACGACGCGATCTTTAAAGGAGAGGGTGGGGTAGCAAACCGAATCATTTTTGATATAGAGCTCTTTGACACCGAGGACTTTCTCAAGGTTTCTTGCACGTACCAGCGGCGTAAAACCGTTTTGGGCGCCAACAGTAGGTTCGCCATCAATGGGTAATAGCTCTTTGTAACGCCACATCGTTTGAGGTCGAGACTCGATCAATTCGCGTGTGAATACACCTTCGAGCTTTTCGTAATCATATACTACTTCCAATGGTCCAAAGCAGAATTCGCAGACATGGGTGGGCTCAATCTTGTATTCGTGGCCGCACTCACGACATTTCAAGGCGCGTACAATACTCATCTGTTTCTCTCCATAAGGGCTTAAGCAGGAAACAAAAAAAACCTCCGCGATAAAAGCGAAGGTTGGTCAGAATTGCACCGGAGTACAGAAAAGGACAACCCGCATTTATCGCTCCTTTGAGGTGAAACCTCTCAGGCAGGCATTGGCACCATGTTCTAAATGTTTAATAATAACCATTTAGCCGGTTGCCGCGGTATCACAGGGCCTGCACCCTCCACCGCTCTTGATAAAGCCGGAATAATATTTGCAGCGAATTATCACGCCAAATTTTCAAAAGGCAAGTGTTAATCGCTGCCGGTGGTAAGGCGCTGCACTCTTGTGCCTAGGCCAGTGAAGAGCGTGTAGCTGATGCTGTCAATCACCGAAGCGACTTCATTGGCCTTTAACTGCTCGCCCCAAAACGCAACCCAATCACCCTCTTGGATGGCGGAGTGGGTGACATCAAGCATGGTATAATCCATGCATACGCGCCCAGTGATCGGCAGACGCTCCTTATTATAGATAGCACAAGCCCGATTTGAGAGCTGACGCGGAATACCATCAGCATAGCCAGCACTGACCACGGCAATGCGCATCGTCTCTTTGGCGACAAAAGAGGCGCCATAAGAAATAGCATCGCCTGCTTGTAGTTGGCGTATTTGAATTACTTTTGCCGTCATGCTCATCACCGGCTTGAGACCAATCGGCCGCTCCGGAATCGGTTCAATCCCATATAGTGCCAATCCAGGCCGTACTACATCCATCATCAGATCCGGCATGCTGACCATGCCCGCACTATTAAGCAGTGACCGAGGTAACGTTGGATCAAGCGCCTGACATATCTGTGTAAATGTTTCTGCCTGCTGACGGTTCAAAGGATGGCTCGGTATATCTCCACAAGCCAAGTGTGACATAAGCCCGCGCAGATTGATGCC
>JAUZRH010000277.1 GCA_030950555.1 Mariprofundus sp.
GAGAGGGTTGGGGTGAGGGTGCAAATGCACTGTGACGTGAGCAATACCTTTGTGGGTGCAACTTTGGTCACATAGCTGAAAGCACGCAAGCAGCAAGGCTAAATACACCGCCTATTTTGAAGCACGCACATACAAAGAGTGCCCCTCATCTAATCACCCGTGAAAGGCCTGTCTTACTTTGTGTCTGGGTGACTTTGTGGTGAGTACTATTGCTCTTGGTGATGCGACTTCAGTCGCGTATAGTGATGCAGATATGGATTGTCAGTCATTCCCGACCTGATCGGGAATCTATTTGGTGAAGAATGTGGTTGATAACAATGGATTCCCGTCTTCACGGGAATGACGAGAAAAGACATTTTTAAGCTTGAATCACTATAGGCACAATGAAAGGTCACAAGCAGCAAGGCTAAATCTCACCGCCTATTTTGAAGCACGCACATACAAAGCGTACCCCTTATCACCCATGAAAGACCTGTCTTACTTGGTGCCTTTGTGGTGAGTGCTCTTAGGGGATGCGAGGGCATGGCAAAGTTAGGTCATAGTGAAAAAGCCACCTGCATCACTTTCGATTGCAGGCGGCCTAAAATAATATAAAGGCCAGCCTTTATATTATTATCGATTCAACTTTTTGTTTGAAAACCAAGCAAAGTTCGTCGCCTCTGCTTCCATTGATTTAAATGCATCTTCCAGCGATCTGGCGAACCATGCTTCAATTTGTCGTGGTGTGGCTTCCATCTTTATTTTTTCAGCTAACCTGTGTGTAGTATTCATCCTTCACCCCTTTTACTAAACTTATTTTCTTTTCAATACAAGCCATGAGCCATGTGCGCTTACATCAAAAGGCAATTCTATGTCATCTGGTAACTTCTCAGGATCAGCTATCTCTCTCCAAATCCTAGCGTCCATAATGCTATCGCCATATATTTTAACACTGTCTGACTTTAATATATCGGAAGATAAGCTAAAAACTTCAGTCAGTACAGCACCACCTATCCTAAATAAAGATTTCAGTGGCGGCGGATTATTATGGTCTGCGAAGGTTGGTGCAAGAGTTAATTCTAACATCTTAAGCCAGGCACGCTCTGAATTAGCACACGCATGAGATAATAGCACGATTCCAGCATACATCCCGTCACTACCGACATATGTATATGCATACTGATCAGAGTCAGCATCAGAAACTATGTCCTTTGCACGCGCAATGGCTCCCAAGCAACGCGCTGGGTTCACAGTTTGCACTTCATCCAGCTCTTCTAGCCACTGCTTTTCTAGTTTTGTTAATTTTGCAGCATTAAGCATTTCCAATGGCATAAATATCTCCTGTCTACATAGTTTCTCTACTTTAGCAGATATCTTCTAATACTGCAAAAAAAATCAGTCTGCATCCCAATTGATTGTCAGGCGGCATAATTACGAGATAATATCATTACTCTTTCTTGAGATACTTCCCCATCTTGATGCAAAGTGCATAAGCCAAATAAACATTACTCCAAAATAAGCACCTTCCGCGGACCTGCAGCCTTGGCTTTCTAAATAACTTACTGGGAACATGATCACTAATGCTGTGGTAAAATAAAAAATAGCCAGAAAGGTCATGGATAAGATATTTCCTATCGGCTTTCTATCTAGCCAATGAGTTGTTTTATTTGCAATAGCGATATATATCAGAAATAATCGTTTCACTACTACATAAGGGCCTCGGAAATAATAAAGTATCCAGGTTATGCGGAGATATAAGTTCGGATTCAAGGCGCCAAATCAGGCGCATAAGCAAGCCCTGAATGGGCGCGATAGCCTAGCTTTAGTAGTAACGCTGTGGTAACGCAGAATGCGGACTTATAGACCAGCAGGATTGGGCATCTTTCATATTTCAGTTTACACATTAAGGCTTTTCTTAGGACGGAAAAGGCTTCGCCAAATAGTCGATTTCCTCACCCCAACCCTCTCCCTGAGGGAGTATTGCTCACATCACAGTGTATAGTGATTCAAGTATGGATTATCCGTCATTCCCGAGGGTTGAATCGAGAATCCACTATTTGGCAATGTGTTTACGGTTTCGTCGGCAAAGGTGAATCCAAGGGCAGAGAGAGACGCTTTTGAGTATGCTTGTTATCGTTGTGGGGTTGTTGTGAGTGCTTTTGCGTTGTTAATAGCCGAGGCGACGGTTGTGGCTCGTTTTTGCATGGTTACATCATGCACGCGCAGGATATCCACGCCATAGGCAGTAGCCATGGCTCCGGCAACGGCGGTTTCTAATTCGCGATCTTCAACAGGGGCTGCGGTTAGCAGGCCAAGGAACGACTTTCTTGAAACACCAAGTAGGATAGGCATGCCAAAGCGTTGTTTGAATTGATCAATATTTCGAATGAGCGTTAGATTGTCTTGCAGTCGTTTACCAAAACCGATGCCCGGATCAAGGATGATAGATGCTTCGGGAATGCCCGCTTGCATGCAGATATCAAGGCGCTGTTGGAAAAATGAGCAGACTTCATCGATGACGTTATGGTAATGAGGGTTGGCCTGCATGGTGTCTGGGGCGCCTTGCATATGCATCAAGCATAGCTCTACCTGAGCGCCTGCAACGATCGATAAACTGTCAGGATCAAAACAGAGTGCGCTGACATCATTGATCATTGAGGCTCCGGCAGCAATGCCTTGAGATATGACTTCCGCTTTCATTGTATCGAGTGAAACGATGCAGCCTGCTTGGCTTAAGGCCTTTACTACAGGGATGACCCGCTCTAGTTCGTGTTGTTCAGCTACAGGCGTAGCGCCTGGTCGGGTGGATTCACCACCTACATCGATAATCGATGCGCCAGCTTGTTGCATGGCCAAGCCATGACGGAGTGCTGCTGTACTGTCCAGATACTGTGTGCCATCCGAAAACGAATCGGGGGTGCAATTAAGCACCCCCATCATTGTTACATCCGCATCCGGCGAGCGATGCCAGCGAGAGGCCATTAGCTCTCTTGGCCTGCCTCATCTGAACCTGTTTTGTTCGATGACTCGGTGTCATTGCCAATATCTACTTTGCTCGAGGGTTCTTTGGGTGGTCTTTTACTGGAAGGGGGGCGCTCGGTGTTTTTTAGTAGCAGCGGCTCTTTATCTTCCATGACCCGGTCAATATCAGTGGTATCGAGGGTTTCATACTTGATTAGAGCTTTGGCCAACAGGTGCAGCTGATCGATATGCTCTTCTAAAATATTTTTGGCGCGATCATAATTATCTTCGATGAGTTTGCGCACGACAGCATCAATTTTGCGTGCAGTCTCCTCGGAGATATTGGTTTGGCGGGTAATCTCACGGCCTAAAAAGGGTTCATGTTCACGTTCACCATAGACCATCGGCCCCAGTTCATCAGACATGCCCCACTGCGTTACCATATTGCGCGCGAGCTGTGTGGCGCGTTCGAAATCGTTTGAGGCGCCAGTGGTCATCTGACCTAGTACCAGCTCTTCACCGAGACGACCACCCATCATGATAGAGATCTGATCGCGCAGATATTCACGGTCATGATTGAATCGATCTTCTACCGGCATCTGCATGGTGATACCCAATGCTTGGCCACGAGGAATAATGCTGACCTTATGGACGGGATCGGCATTTTTCAGGTATTTTGCCACCAGCGTATGGCCGGCTTCATGATAGGCGGTGGTTTTCTTTTGGTCTTCAGAAATGATCATCGAGCGACGTTCGGTGCCCATCATGACCTTATCTTTCGCCGTTTCAAAATCAGCACGCATCACTTTATCGCGATCAAAACGAGCGGCATTGAGTGCTGCTTCATTGACCAGATTTGCAAGGTCAGCACCTGAGAAGCCAGGCGTGCCTTGTGCTAGCTCTTTTGCATTCACATCGGCAGCAAGTGGAACCTGACGCATATGTACCTTTAAAATTTGCTCGCGACCCAGCAGGTCGGGGCGTGGTACAACCACCTGACGATCAAAACGACCCGGACGCAGCAGCGCTGGATCAAGGACATCCGGACGGTTGGTGGCAGCGACGAGGATGACGCCCTCATTGGACTCAAAACCATCCATCTCCACCAGCATCTGGTTCAGTGTTTGCTCACGCTCATCATTTCCACCGCCGATTCCAGCGCCACGGTGGCGACCCATAGCATCAATTTCATCAACAAAAATAATGCAAGGAGCCTGCTTTTTAGCCTGCTCAAACATATCACGTACACGGGAAGCGCCGACACCAACAAACATCTCTACAAAATCCGAGCCGGAAATGGAGAAGAAAGGCACTTCTGCTTCACCGGCAATAGCGCGCGCAAGTAGTGTCTTACCGGTGCCGGGAGGGCCGACCAGTAACACGCCTTTCGGAATTTTACCGCCTAAGCGGGTGAACTTGGATGGCTCACGCAGGAAATCAATCACTTCCGTGACCTCCTGTTTGGCCTCATCGCAACCGGCAACATCTTCAAAGGTCACACGCGCAGTGTTCTCATTAAGTAGCTTGGCTTTGCTTTTGCCAAATCCCATGGCCCCGCCTTTGCCGCCGCCTTGCATTTGACGCATGAAAAAGACCCATACACCAATCAATAGAAGCATTGGAAACCAGGAAATCAGCACCGATAGGAAAAAAGGAACCTCCTCTTTTTCCTGTACATCTAGCTGTACATGTTGATCGAGCATGCGTTTGGTGAGAGTGGGGTCATTTGGTACATTGACTTCAAAGCCTTTGAGGTCGCCGCTGCCATCACGAAACTGGCCGCTAACATGGCGATCTCTGATGGTGGCTGTCTCAATCATGCCATGATCCACTTTTTCAACAAAGGTAGAGTAGGCCATCTTGTCGACCTTGGACATTGGAGCCGCAAACATATTGAACAGGCTCATCATTGTCAGGCCAATTACGATCCAGAGTAGAATATTTTTTCCCATTAAATTCAATCCTTGTCAGTCTGAAACATTTTCTTTCCAAGCTGAGACTTTATTATGAAGCAGTGAACAGTAACCCAAAGCATGCGCAAGCGTATATGAACTGTAGATTAAGCGGTCAAATCTGCCAATGCAGGACGCAGATGCAAGTGCTTACGTTTTCGCTGTAGTCGACAGCGTGATAAATCCAAGCCTCCAAGGCCGTTGCGCTGGGTCCAGGCTTCGATCATTAGGATGTGACGGCGGCCGGGTGTTGCACCTTCGCCGAGCAGGATTGCCATCATTTTTTGTAGTAACCGCGCTCGTACCGGGGCGCTACATGCACGCCATACGGACCAGCTGATGGAGAGCCCAGCAGCAGCCGGAGAAATGCATAGATGCTCATGGACGAGTGTGTCGATCTGGCTATCTAATTGGCTAGTTAGTCGTTCTGCTTGTACCTGCCAGCGTAAGAATAGCTGGGTTGGATTGATGCCGGTCTGTTGCATGGCGGGGAAAAGACGATGGCGGATTCTATTGCGCCAAATGGTAGTATCTTGATTGCTGGGGTCTTCCAGCCAGTTGATACCCGCTTCTGTTAGCCACCTTTTAAGGGCGCTTTGAGGTAGTTGCAATAAGGGCCGCACAATTGTCAGTGAGCCATGTTGACGGTGGCTCTGCATGCCGCGGCAGCCGGGGATACCAGCGCCCTGTAGTAGTCGCATGCAGACTGTTTCGGCTTGATCATCAGCGTGATGCCCTAAGCAGAGCGTGTCGATGTGACTGCTTGCTGCCCACTGTTTAAATTGAGCGTAGCGGCCCTGGCGGGCTTCAGCTTCTCTATTATTGCTGTTCGGGGCGGCTAGCCTGGCGACTTTTATGTCAATCTGCCACGCTGCAGCTTGGCGTTGTAACTGTTCGGCTTGGAGCGCCGAATCATCATGCCATGCATGATCTACATGCCACGCTTGTACTTGATAACCATGCTGCAGGAGTGTCAGTAGCAGTGCTGTGGAATCAGCGCCGCCCGACCATCCTACCGCAACGCTATCGGGGAGCTTGCTGCTGTTTATGATCAGTTTAGATGTTGTGTGTAATTTTATCAAGCTGGTAGCAAGCCCTCTTTTTTCAAATATTGCATGAGTGGGTTCGCACTGCTCATCAATTCAAACAGTAGGGTATCATGACCGGCTAAATGAGCTTTACCGATTTTTACAAGCTGCCAAGGTGGACTATTTTCTTGATGGGGGTGAATGGTTGATAGCTCAATAGGCACCGATGGCATGCGATATTTATACAGCAGTGGTTTTAGCTTTAGTTCATCAAACTGAAACTCGCAAATATCGGCTTTATCTGCCAGTTCTTGTTTTAACGCGGCGATTGCCTCTACGGTGAGCGCAATGCCGCCATTATATAGTAGGTGTAGGGTGTTTCCTGACAGGTCGGTAATATTTTCTATGGCCACCGATGTGAGTGGCAGCAGATTGAGCTTTTTGCTGTGGGCTTCAATAAGCTGGGCAACCGTGCTGCTATGGCTACAGCCAGCCTCGGCTTGTATAAGCGCTGGTGAGAAAGCGATGCGTAGCTTACTGTTATCTTTGCCGAGTTGCTCTGCTGTACACCATTCATCGGCAAGGGTTAAAAACATAGAAGCTTTGCTGGCATCTTTCGGGGCCATGCTCAGCTTGTCACTGTTTTCAGACAGCCACTCTGCTAGTTGCTCTTGCAAGCGGATGGCTGTTTCGGCAAGCGCTACAACCGGCCCGCGTAACAGGCAACCGGAGGCGGAGTAGCTATCCAGATAAAGAGCCTTGTGCTTCGTTAGTAAAGAAACAACCCCTGGTGAAAACTGTGTGGAAATAAACTCCGACAGACCCTTCTCTAGCGATGTTTGCATGGTATTTAAATATTCTGCCCAAGCTACCCGTAAAATACCATAACTTACGGTATTGTTTGTGCCGCTACGTAGGGAGGCGCTAAAGTCTGTTTGTAGTAGGATGATTTCACCATCCTGCCATGCTCTTTGCATCTGTTGGACGGGATTGTTGCTACTTGTTTCTGTGTTAGCAATATTTGTCGACTGTCGCCAATTGCTGGTATCGGCAAGATTATTCCGCTTCGCACTAGTGTCAGCCGCTTTGAACGCTTGCCAGAGTGGGGCGCTTTTTCTGCGTGCTAATTCTATTTTTACATCTTCATCGAAGGCAAAAAAAGCGATAAGGGTACTGCTGTCATGGCGCCATGGCTCATCAGCGTCCGTGCCGCCTTGCAGTTGGAGTAATAACCAATGCGCAATGGGCTGCTCTGCCTGATTTTTTAGTTGCTCAAGCATGGTGCTGCTGGGCTTCACTTTTCCAGCTAATAGATGATCAAGCTGTTTCGGGTTGAAAACATACTCCATCCATCCCGCCTGTTGCGTGTCGATAGCCAGTTTCCATAAAGAGAGGCGAGCCCAGCTTCGGCATTGAAGGTGAGCGCCAATTTTATCTTGTGTGAGTAGCTGTAGTATTTCGGCGTGATTGTTGATGCCGAGTCGGGTGCGCAGTTCACGAAGGCGTGTAACGATTTCAGGTTCGAGTCCATACAGACGTAAAATATTGCTATCTTCAGCAAGCAGAGAAGCGTCAGATTGAAGCTGCATAAAGAGCATTGGTGTTGCGGGAAGCAACATGTTTTCATAGCTGGTGGCGTGGTGGCGCTGCTGAGGATTGCTGAACTGACGTTTGAGAAATGCGGACAGTGCCCAAGCGTAGAGTGTGCCTACAATGCACACAAAAACATGTGATGTGAGCTCAATATGTTCTTTTGAGATGGTGGCTATTTCCGCTCTGATTATTTTCAATAATAACATATTGATGGCGGCAGCCCAAGGGGCGCAATCATGCTCACTCTGAGCCCATCCTTGTTCCCAAACGCCTTCACATAACTCCAATAGCGCTGTCCCACCACAGGGATTAGCACACCAGTGGTGCAGTAGATCACGGGGCAGGTGTGGGTTTTGTTTGCGTAGATGAGCCATTAAGGCACGCCCACTCAAACTAAGGGGTGGTAGCTTGTGCGCTGAAATCTTCTCGCCACGTAACATATAACGTTTTGTATAATCCTGCAGGCAGAGTAGTGCTGCTGCGATGCGTTGTTGAAGCTCAGGGTGCAGCGCGTAGGGCAGTTTCTTCAGCCCATCTTCAGCGGCGCTATGAATAGGAAAATATGCTGTTTCAATGCGGCAGCAATCGGATGGTTGCAGGTGATTATTGAGCATGGCTTGGCAGTTGCCCCAGCGGTTTGAGAAATAGTCAGGTGAAATCATAAGCATGGGAGTGTGCTTGAAATGGCTCACGAAGCAAGCGCTAAGCTTGCAACAGTATTTTTAATCGATCTAGGTTAGCCTTCGACCATGAAAATTATCCATCATCAGCGCCAAATTTACCCCGACTCTGTGCGTGAGCAGGAGCTCCTTGTTGCCACTGTTCTGGCCGGCCAGGCGCCGTCCACACTGATTCTTACCGAGCATCCACCTACATTTACCATCGGTACATCAGGTAGCGAGGCGGATATTTTGCACCGCGTGGTAGGCGGGGAGAATATCGCGGTATACCCCACAGGGCGTGGTGGAGAAGTTACCTACCATGGCCCCGGCCAGCTTGTCTGTTATGTTGTCGCTGATCTGCGACAGTTGCCTGATTTGCACCGCCACGTATGGCGACTTGAAGAGATGGTTATGCGTACATTAGCGGATTTAAATATCGATGCGGTTCGTGATGCGCGTGGTATTGGCGTGTGGGTGGGGGGCTTAAAAATTGCGGCTGCAGGCGTTCGTTGTCGTAAATGGATTACGTTTCACGGCATTGCTTTAAATAATAATCCCGACCTAAGTCATTTCTCAGGTATTGTACCCTGCGGTATGCATGATCAGCCCGTGACCTCCATAAAGCAACTAGGTGTCAATATCACGCGAGATGAGCTGGAAGAATTATTAATTCACCATTGCAATCAGCTGTTTGATCCCCTGCTTGTTCCTCCACTATCCATGCTCTAATACTTTTTTTGTGTTTTCTGTCACATATCTGTCATGAACATGATCTATGATGGTCATGTCTTGGCGTATGATTCCACGCGCGCTGGATGGTTGTCGTTGCAAAGGGGAGGTAATCATGAAAACAGCAGATATTAGTATTGATCGGGTGGAGCTACTGAAGTGGATCAGTGAACGTAATATGCATATTCCAATGTGTGACTTGGCGTTTTTGATTGGCATCTCACCCTTTAGCGGCTTAGCTGATAGCGAACTACCGTCATCAGGCTTGCTTAAAAAGGCTTAAAATTACCGCAGCCTTGATCTCAGGGCCACGGAAAGAATAAAGTATCCAGGTTATGCGCAGGATAGTTGTTGGATTCAAGGCGCCAAATCAAGCGCATAAGCAAGCCCTGAATGGGCGCGATAGCCTACTGCCTTTAGTAGTCACTGATTTGGCAACGCAGAA
>JAUZRH010000278.1 GCA_030950555.1 Mariprofundus sp.
TTTCCGCTTCTTAAACATTGCGAGCATACGCTGCGTCACCATGAATCCACCAAATATATTCACCGACGCCAAACCGACTGCGATTAAACCCAGCACTGTCGCTAAATTCATCTCAAGAGGACCTGCCGCCAACAACGCGCCGACAATAACAATACTGGAGATAGCATTGGTTACACTCATCAACGGCGTATGCAATGCAGGTGTAACATTCCAAACAACGTGATAGCCGACAATAATTGCCAGCACAAAAACCGTAAAGGAGAAAACAAAGGGGTCAACCGCAGCATGCGCCGCTGGCACGACCGTGGTTGTTACTACATCTTGTGTGATACTCATCACGCACCTCCCTTCTGAAGCAGTTGGGGCTTGCGAAACTCGCCATTTTGACAGAGTAGGGAAGCTTCAATCACCTCATCATCCACATTTATATGCAACTGGCCACTCTCCTTATCCAGCATCGGAGAGATAAAATTAAATAGATTCCGTGCATAAAGTTGACTGGCATCGGTCGCCATCAATGAAGGGATATAACTAATGCCCACCAACGTCACCCCATGTTTAACCACCACCTGATCAAGCTCTGTCAACGGGCAGTTACCACCCATTTCAGCCGCCAGATCCACAATCACGGAACCGGGCTTCATACTCTCCACCATCGCTGCGGTCACAAGTACCGGCGCTGGACGTCCAGGAATCAGGGCTGTGGTGATAATTATATCTGATTTGGCCGCATGCGTGGCAATCAATGCTGCTTGTCTCTCTTTGTAGGCATCATCCATCTCTTTGGCGTAACCACCGGCATCTTCAGCATCAACATTCGCTTTTACTTCAACAAAGCGTGCGCCCAGACTCTCTACCTGCTCTTTGGCTGCCGCCCGCACGTCAAACACTTCCACCATTGCACCCATGCGACGTGCTGTCGCTACGGCTTGCAAACCTGCCACACCAGCGCCCATCACTAGCACCTTCGCCGGCTGCACAGTACCTGCGGCCGTCATCAACATAGGGAAAAAGCGTTGATAATATTGCAAGGCCAGCAGAACCGATTTATAACCGGCAATATTAGCCTGACTGGAGAGCACATCCATACCTTGGGCGCGTGAAATACGCGGCACCATCTCCATAGAGAAGCAGGCGAGGCCTTGCTCCGCATAAGCTTTCAGCAAGCCATTCGCGAAGACCGACATCAAGCTGGCAACCGTCGTGCCCTTCGCAATCGATGGCAACTCATCAGCTGATGGAGCCCGTACTTTTAGCAGCAGGTCAGCACCTTTGCAGCTTGATGCAAAGTCATCTGCTAGGCGTGCACCTGCCGCTTGATAGTCAGCATCGGCAAAATTGGCACTTTGGCCTGCGCCTCGTTGAATCACCACCTCACATCCGCAAGCGATAAATTTCTTTACGCTTTCAGGTGTAGCAGCAACTCTTTTTTCGTTGGTGTAGCTCTCTAGCGGAACCGCGATTAACATCGTTCAAAATCTCCCGGTCAATAAATCAGGGTACAAAATATTGATAGTGGGCTGAATAGTAAGAGTGTAATATGCTTTTACAAGCGCAAAACCACCGGCGTCAGCTTTCCCTGCAAGCTCAGCGGCAACTCCAGTTCAACCAATTCCGCCGCTGGCACACAGGCATGGGCATAACAATACAGCTCATCATCCACCACCTGACCATGATATATTAACAGATCCAAATCCAGCGTACGCGGTTTCCACGACCCAAGCGACCTGTCTCTACCCTGCTCATCCTCGAGCGACTTTAGTTGCAAGCGCAGTGCATTCTGCGATAGATCACTCTGTAACAAACAGCAGCTATTCAAAAAGTCAGCCCCATCCATACCAATCGCAGCTGATTGATATACTGAGGAAAACTGCGTATCACTGAAAAGCGTGCGCAATCTAGCGGCAGCCATAATAAGGTTTTTTTCAGCATCAATATTCGAGCCCATACCGATCAAGACCGCAGCCACTTTATCTTGCACTGCGCTCAATCAATACGGCAACATTTTCACTGCCCCGCACAGCCCCCGGCTTGGATAGCTTCAACCGCAGCCATGTAACGCCAAATTCTTCAATAACAATACGCGCGCAGTGCTCAGCCAATGATTCTATTAGGCCAAAGCTCGACCCTTCAACAAACGTAATCAGCCGCTTGGAGACCGCTTTATAATCCAATGCCTCTTTAATATCATCATTTTTTCCAGCCTGCACAATATTCCACGCCATCTCTAAATCAAGGCGTACAGTTTGGCGAATTTCTCTCTCCCAGTCATAGATACCTATCACCGTGCGCACTTCCAAGCCTTCAATCAAAACCTTGTCTATTCTATTCATACTTTTCCTCCCGTAATCCTTCGCGCAGGCAGTTTCCTACATGCCAACAAAAAACCAAGCAACCTCATAAATTATTCACCTTAGACCTTCACTCTTGACACGTTCGCTCGCAGCCCCACAATTCGCCCGCATTTTTAATGCAGCAAAGGGAAAGGGGAGATACAATCATGGATGACATCATCAGAACCACAGAAGAGACCGTCTCCTGTTCAGGTAACGGACAGCACCCCTTGGTTTATATTAATCTCAAAAATGACAATGGTCGCTGCCAGTATTGTGGTCAGAGATTTGCCAAAGTTGAAGTCGCAAATCAGTCGGAAAAAGAAAGCACTCCCGCTTAACCGGCCAAACCATCACCCTAACCACAGCGGCAAACTAAGAACCTTTAGACAGCAGCCCTTTGGCGATTAATCTCAAACAAGGTTACACCCGTTGCCACCGATACATTTAATGACTCTACTGTACCCGGCATAGGTATTTTAATAAGCTGATCGCATGTTTCGCGCACCAGTCGGCGTATACCTTTGTCCTCGGATCCCATGACAATCGCTGTAGCCCCTGTCAGTTTTGTCTCATAAAGTGAACTATCCGCTTCACCAACCAGTCCCACTGTCCAGAACCCCTGCTGTTGCAACTGTTCAAGACTACGTTTCATATTGATCACCCGCAATAATGGCAGGCGCGACAGTGCCCCACAAGCAGCCTTGGCAACCACTGGCGAATGAACATCAGCAGCATGATCCTTCAGCACAACCACCGCCACACAACCCGCAGCCTCTGCCGTGCGCAAGCAAGCCCCTAGGTTATGCGGGTCAGTTACCTGATCAAGCAGTAAAATCATAGGGGCGAGAGAAATATCCACCTCTTTGACCCACTGTTCAAAAGAGGGTTGCGCAACCGCGCCTTCAGCCACCATTTTAGCAACCACACCCTGATGAGGTACGCCTTCAGCCAAACGAAGCAGAGCCTCTTTAGGCACAAAAGAGTAGCGAATATTTTTCTTTTTAGCTAGATGAATAAGCTCATTCAAACGTGGATGCTTTTTACCTTTTTCGATCAATAGCTCATCAATCGAATCATCGGCATCTAAGGCATGCTTCACCGCGTGAATTCCAGCTAATACACTCATTCTTTATCTCCTAGCCACCTTTTCGCAGCTTCAATGGCGACTTATAACGGCAGCATGATTCTCTTGCAACCACTACCGAGCTTCATCTCCCTCTCTTTCACCCATACAGAGCAACCAAGAAGCTGCCCGAGAGTGGCAAACTTCCGGCGTAAAGCGGATATTGCCCCGATTTCCGGCATTGGTCATTTTCCGATTTACACATTAAGGCTTTCCTTAAGGGTCACGGAAATAATAAAGCGTCCCAAGCTGCGTAGGATAGAAGTTCGTCTTCAAGGCGAAGAGTTTGGCGCATAAGCAAGCCCTGAATGGGCGCGATAGGCAGTCATGTTGCTTTTAAAAAGTGCCACATTCTTTAACGCAGAAGAGGGGCTTATAGACCAGTAGAATGGGATAGTTAGGGCCTCGGAAATAATAAAACATCCAAAAGGTGCGCAGGATAGTTGTTGGATTCAAGGCGCAGAAACAGGCGCATAGCTGGGCCTATGTAACTGTTTCTGCAACGTAGAAGGCGAGCTTATAGACCAGTAGAATTG
>JAUZRH010000279.1 GCA_030950555.1 Mariprofundus sp.
CCACTTTGAGTCCATTTTTGAGGTGGAATGAGGTGCATGGTGGTTCCATGGAGCAAACAACAGCGCGGGTTGGGCCAAAGTGGGGCCGCCGATCGCCGCTCACGAGTTTTGCAATTGGCTCAACAGTCAAAGACTTTCCACCACAGAGTCACGAAGATAGGGCCACGGAAAGAATAAATCATCCACGTGCTGGTCTATAAGTCCGCATTCTGCGTTGCCACAGAGTTACGACTAAAGGCCGTAGGCTATCGCGCCCATGCAGGGCTTGCTTATGCGCTTGATTTGGCGCCTTGAATCCAACAACTATCCTGCGCATAACCTGGATACTTTATTCTTTCCGTGGCCCTTACATATAAAACTAAATTCGAGTCTTAGTTGCTGTTTTATCTTCAACAGCGCCTCGCGCTGCAACATCAAAATCTGAGGGACTGAAGTTCCACCCCCAAACCATTACGGTCAAACACTTACAACTTTTCATACCAGCATCACCTTACAAGCCTCGCAAATACTCCTTTCTCTGGCCGTCGTTACCCATCTATGCAGGCTACTTCGTGCGTAATGCTTCTTTTTTTGGCATCATTGCGGGCAGTAATGAGTCTTACCGACAAAAGCTCGCCAACAGGTCACTGCCACCCCTGATTCTCTATGAATCCTTGAAATAGCTGCGTCACATCTAATTGCATAGGCTAGGGCAGAAGAGACCGATAAAATGATTAAACGTAGCGAGGGTGGCTTTAGATATGAATATATTGATGCAGAGAACTGAGGCTCATTGCTGTTGATGTACTAAAAGTTAAACTACGAAAAAACCGACAAGGAGATGAAATGAGTTTATCCTGTTTTATGAAATTATCCGCAGCTGCTTTAATATTATCACTATTGGGCTTTTACAGTGCGGGGATTTTTGCTGAAGGGATCCCAAAAGCTTCAATTCTGGCAACCGGTTTATTTGTCGGCTGTCTGATTGGTGGACTGCTAGCAGCACTCGCTCCCAAGGCCGCGGCAACAACCGCTAAACCCGATAATAGCAAAACCGCGACGAATGAAACAAGCAGCAACCTGTATGTTGGCAACCTGCCATTCAATGCTGTTCAGGATGACATTAAAAACCTGTTTGCACCTTATGGCGAAGTTCGCGACATTCGCATGGTCAAAGACAGACGCAGCAAACGCTTTAAAGGCTATGCTTTTATTGAGATGAACTCCGATGCTGCCCAAGCTGCAATGCTCCAGCTTAACGACAACGAATATGCTGGCCGAAAGCTGCGTGTAAACGAAGCGCAAAAGAAAGAAGAACACAACCGCACAGCCTAAGCAATAAGGGTGAGGTCAGTCGCCTCACCCTTATTTAGATTCAAGTTCACACAATACGGGGACAGTTTACCTATTAAAACCCCTAACTCACCGTATCCATGCTACACAAGCCCCCCCCAACAATAAAAACACCAACCCCATCCCTTCCACCGTATTCCGCCATTCCCCGAAGGCGCGGGACGAAAACCCAAAATCAAACAGAGCGTTTTGTTTGATGTGGATTGCCGATTTAACCCTCGGGAAGCAAGGAGTGGTGTTCCCGCTACGTGATAGGGGGAGCTAAGCAAAGCGTTTTTTAGATGCCCTACACTTGGGGAATGGCGGGTGCGTTGTGTTGGTCAGGCTCATATTTCCGTACACGTGCTCTATTTGTTTGTGTCTTTCCTTTGTGGTGAGTGTCTTTGTGGTGAGCGCTTTTAGGTTTGATTTAGTTTCATGGTTCGGGTGGAAAAAGGTCGGGGAAGCTTAGTTTTAGCTGATCTACTGCCACTTTTATCTGTTTATAAAAGATGGGGCTATCTACTGGAATTCGGAGTTTTTCAACAGCCTCTCGGCTATTTTTAGCTGACAGGGCATGACGCTTATGGGCGCCCCAAATGCCGCCCTCTATATGCTGCTCACCATCATCAAGTATATGTTGCGCAATCAGATGGGCCAGGTGATTGACCATCATTTTTTCTGGCTCATAGATCGTATCCAGCCCCAATTGATCCGCATGATGGTGTTGCTCAATAAACTGCCTGACCTCTCTAGGCAATCGCCAGTGCAGCGCTAACATCATGCCTGCATCAATATGCGTATAACCTAGTATGCCATATTCAGCGGCCAGCATCGCCTCACCACTGTCGATAGCCTGCTCTAGTTGTAGCAGTTTCTGCTCTGGTTCAACATGCAAAATCACCAGTTTACCGATATCATGCAACATGGCATAGAGTGATGCCTCTGAACGCTCTTCAAACTGTGCCGGCTCAGCCAGCATGCGTGATATAATTGCAATCGACTGGGCGTGAAACCAGATATGCCTTACTTGATGCCTATTTTTTTCATTCGATAGATCCGGTGCAAGTGACTGAAAGATAATCGAACGCGTTTCATTCAGGCCAAGGCGAGCAATCGCCAAAGGAATATTCGCCACACTATTTTTGCTAATCGCCATAAAAGCCGCGGAATTACAGGCCGTAAGAATATGAGCTGTAAGCACTGGATCGCGTTCGATGCAGTGGCCCAGCTTACTGGCTGAGGCATCTTGATTTTGAAGAATTTGTTGAATTTCGTTCCATATCTCAGGCATGGGAGGAATCTCTTGAATATTGCTTGTGAGCCTCTCAAGCACCTCTTGCTCTATGCTTGGTAGCTGATCAACACGATACTCCGGAAACGAGCGCAAAGGATTATCTTCAAGCAACCATTGCAATGTCGGCCCTTGCTCTTCCACCCTTTGGCCAGCAACAACCACCCCCTTGGGCGGCACATATCCTGGAGCTAACGTCACCTTAGGCGAGCGTTTTTTTAGCCATAATCGTATTCTCGTAAACCAACCCATCGCTTTTAACCTGCAAGCCTTAGTGCCTGTTTGAAACACACTGATGCCTGCTTATACTCACCCGCACTATGATGCCAGTTTGCCATACTTTCCCACGCTGGAGCATACTTATCTTCATCGGCCAATAGCTGCATTTGTTCGTAAGCCAAGCCATCAAGCTTAGAAAAATGGGCCAATTCACTACGCAACCAGCGCAGCGCCAGGCTTATCTCAGCACCATTCTTGCGCTCCAGCTTGCGGTAGACCTTCAGTGGATTATGCTGTTTAAGTAGTGTAAGTAGCTCCGCCGCAACGACGATCGAATCGTGCTGTTCCAGATAATTCATCCATAATAAAATGGTGTTCTGACTCTCCCCTTCACGCAACTGTGCTAAACCATAAGCCAACACAACGGCGCTATCAGCAGGATCTAAACGATAGGCTTTACGCAGCAACAGTAGGGCTTGATTTGCATCGGTTTCTGCTAGTTTTTGATAAGCACGCTTCAACGACTGCTTACTATCATCTGCCGGTTGTCCCGTCTTCTGCCAGTTATGTTCCAAAAAGCTAATCCGCGCCTGCCAGTCACCCTCTTCTTCAGCAATATCAGCCATCCTCGCTTTTGCCAGCGCAGCATCGGGACTAATCGCCAGCCACGCTTTTAGATGCGCCTTACGCAGAGCAATATCTACTTTCGGCATAACCGTCGGTGAACTAATCGTGCGGGCCATCAAGATCGTTAACAGTGGCGCTCTTTTTTGATCTGGCGCGCCTAGCTTATCCGCAGGCGTTGCCAGCACAGCAAGCAGATCCAAGACCCATTCAGGCAACACCTGCTTGGAACTTTTAAGCAGCCGCATATTTAAGGCGCCATTACCATTCAACCAGCTAGTCACTGTTTCTTGCAAGCGGCGTTGCCGTCTTTTTTCGCTGCCCATCCGCAAGGAGCTCCACAGCTGCCCGGAACCGGAGAACAGCGTACGAATCAATGTCCGCAGTAACCATGCCACCATTAGCAGCAGAAATAGTACCACGATAAAGGTGCCTTGCTTGGTCTCAAAAACCCAACCCAAAGCTTGCAGACGCAACATTTGATTCGCCTGATCAGGAAAAACCACCAGCGTGATGGCTATCATCAGCGCCAACATAAGAAAAAATATTAACCGCATCAGATGCCCTCCTCACTTTGCTGCTTCCATCGCATGGCTGTACGGTGAAGCCTGCTAAGGCTTTCTTGTAATGCGTCCATATTTACAGGCAATGCTTGCTTAGGAAGGGCCGTCGTTCGTTCAACATGCTGCGCTTCGCTGATGACATCGCTATAAAGTGTTTGCCACTTCTTTCGATCGGGCCATGATTCAAAAGAGAGTTGTCGCGCCATATCGAGTAAACGATTGTGTACGGTGGAAAGCTGGCTACGACCCATTGAAACCGCCTTATGCAGGTGAAACTGCCCCACCACCCATGCTAACCAGGGATGCTCTGGTTTTGGCAAGAGCTCCGGCGCTGTCGGCACAACCAGCACAGCCGCCCACTTGATCATACGCTGCTGCCACTGATGCACCTGCTGCTGCGAACGGATTGCAAGCGCATACATCTGATTCGCTTCACTACGCTGCTGCTGGTTAAGCTCTGGGCGTAATGAAATAGCTTTCCAGAGTCTTACTATCTGGGACAGTTTTGCTGAAGGGGCTACCAACCATTGCAACTGTAGCTGCATATTTGTCTGCAAAGCATGCTGCTGTTCGTATTGAAGCTTGCTTTTCAACTGCTGCTCTAGCTGCTGCAGCCGCACCAGCTCAGCCTTTAACTGCGTATTTATGCCTTTTAAACGTTTTATCTGCGCATCTGCAAGCATGGCATGAGCATCCACGGCTAGTTCAGTGGACACTGTTTTTGCGGCAGCTAACGGTGCTATTGATTGCTCCGCTGCTTGCTTTTTCAACCCTGATATCACAGCAGAGGATACTGCTGGCGCCACGACTGCAACCGTGACGGGTGCTGTTTGGCTAAGCTGATCCACAACCACAGCGGCGTCTGTCGAGGCTATGGGGCTGGGAGCTACTAGCACGTTGTGCGCACTCAGTGGCGCTTCCAGCGTTTTTTCTAGCGACGGTACTACTGTTTTTTCTACAACTCTTACTACAGCTTCTTCTACAGCTCTTTCGGGCGGCTGTTGTACTGCATTTTCTGGCCCATACAGAGCAAGCTTCGGCTCAGCTTGTTGCGCTTGATCCGTTACCCCATCGACGCCTAGTGTCTCTTCAGTTTGCATCAAAGAGGCAAGCGCTTTATCAAACAGCGGGCGTAGCTGGCCTGCTGCGGCTAGGGCTGCAAAAATCAGTGCAATCACCACAAACAGGAGCACCAACAGGCGGCGTAGACGGTTGACGAAAGCTTCTTTTTTCGGTCTCTGCTGAGGCCGTTTATCTTTCACCGCTGTCACGCCACCCTGCTCAGATAACAGCTCGCTCTCTTCACGCATCACTATTTATCCTCATTCAACCAGCGAGCCACATCCAGCGCGTGGTAAGAGAGGATCAGATCCGCGCCAGCCCGTTTAAAGCTCAACATCGTCTCCAGCACCACTCTTTTTTCATCAATCCACCCCTTTTCAGACGCGGCCTTCACCATCGCATATTCGCCCGATACATTATACACAGCAATCGGCAACAGGGTAGCCTCTTTCACCTCACGGATAATATCCATATAAGCCAAAGCAGGCTTGATAATTAGAAAATCAGCGCCCTCATCACTATCCAACGTCGCTTCACGAATCGCTTCACGACGGTTGCCCGGATCCATCTGATATGTTGCACGGTTACCGAAGCTAGGAGCGCAATCAGCCGCCTCACGAAAAGGGCCGAAATAGGCAGAAGCATATTTCACTGCATAGGACATGATCAGCACATTGGTAAAGCCTTCATCATCCAAGGCACTACGAATCGCTGCAATCATCCCATCCATCATGCCTGAGGGAGCTATAACATCGATACCAGCTCGGGCATAAGAGAGTGCTTCTTGCTGCAAATTGGCCAGCGTTGCATCATTATCAACATCTTCCCCATCCAACACACCACAATGACCATGATCGGTGTATTCACAAAAACAGGTATCAGCAATCACACACATATCAGGGCAAGCCGCTTTGGCCTCACGAATAGCCTGCTGTACCACCCCATGATCGTCCCAGCCGCCTGAGCCAATGGCATCTTTCTGGGCGGGAATACCAAAGAAAATAATACCGGGAATACCAAGCGCCTCTACTTCACGTACGGTTTCTGCCACTTTCGAGACAGGTATGCGCGAAACACCCGGCATACTGTTCACAGCAATAGGCTCATCAATACCCTCATCAACAAACAGTGGGTAGATAAAATCAGCGGCTGATAAGCTTGTTTCACTCACCATACGGCGTATCGCAGCACTGCTACGCAGCCGACGTGGACGGATAATCAGATCAGGTAAAGACATATTTGCTCCTGTGGTTTATCTATTTAGCAAAATGATTGCTCAGTATATCAAGCATGGCCTCAAAACTAGCCTTTTTGGGCAGAAGCTGCACATTTAAGCCCAAACGAGCTGTCGCATTGGCCATTTTTTCACTGATGCCAACCGTTACGGGGCGTCCTGCCAGCTGCACATCACCAATTCTTTGTAAATAATGGCGAGCCGCTTTCTCGCTGCCTAACAGTACCGCATCAATGCGATTTTCTTTGAGCCTAAGCATCACATCGGTCGCCACTTCTGTAGGACAAACAGTACGGTAAGCCGGCACCGTTTTCACCACAACATGATGCCCCATCAGTGCTTCGGCAAGCAGATCAGACCCCTCTTCTGCTCGAAAAAACAGCAGTTTGCGCGGTAAACCCTGTTGCCGATAGGCTGCCATAAGTCCCTGTTGCGAGGCCACTGGCGGAACAAGATCGACACGAATACCCGCCTCGCTCAGACATCGCGCCGTTTTTTCTCCAACCGCGGCCACCCGTAGCCCTGCCAGGACGCTGCTAGGATTCAACTTATGCTTCTCCAGTGTCTCAAGGACGCTCTGCACACCGTTGCAACTGGTAAAGAGCAGATCACTATAAGTACCTATCGCTGCCACTACCCGGCTGATTTCTTCCGTCATCACTGTCACACTCAGGCAAGGAAAACGGATAGGCACGCCACCATAAGATTCAACCATCGCCGCCAGTGATGCCAACTGATTCGCCGCACGCGTAATTAAAATAGAACGGCCGGCCAGAGGAGCTATGGTCATAACGTCAAGCCCCTCACGGCTACTTAGCGAGCTTGCCACTGACCAAGTGAATATCTACGCGACGATTCTTTTGCCGGCCTGCGGCACTGCTATTATCACTGACAAAACCTGTTGCGCCATAACCTGTTGATTTGATAAGGTCTTCAGAAATACCCGCAGCAATCATCACCGCCGCCACCGCATCGGCTCTTGCCTGTGTTAAGGCCAGCACCGTTTTATGAGCGTGGCGAGGCTTATGTGAATGATGGTAACCGCCAACCGGCTCATCATCGCTATAGCCTTTGATTTCCAGATGCATATCACGCGTCGTCGCTAAAAATTTTCCGGCAATATCGGTTAAGGCCTTACGTGTTTGTGGTGCGACATGAAGCATGCCTGACTTAAAGGTGATTCTGGCCCAAAGTTGATCTGTCGGCTTCACCACCAGCGCGGCTTTTTGCAAAGCGGCAAGCTCATCCTCTGCCGCCCTCAACTGCTCTTTCAACACATCGTTTTCTGAACGCAGCGTACTATTTTGTTGGCCTAAAGGTGAGCTAGGCTCCTCATCAAGCGTGGCTGCGGGCTGAGACTTTGTGGTCAGCGGTGTTCCATCCGGATTGGCATCAAAGAGAAACGCATCAATGCTCGCACAGGCCGGCAACATGCCCAGCAATATCAAACAGCAAAATGTTGTAAAACGATTCATCTCACTCCCCCTTCGCATCTGTCTGTCGGGCAGATGTACTACGTAGTGTTTCAATTTGAGCTCTTTTTTCACTCAAGGCCTGCCGCAAGGCTGTGCCTTCAGCTTTTAAACGACTATTCTCTGACTGCTGCAACGTCAATTCCGCTGTATGATCCGCGCTTTTCTGGGTCGTAGAACAAGCAGCGCACAACACCAGTATCGTTGCACATAACAGTGCTTTTTTCATTTTTCATCTCCTGAATACATTCACAGCGATTCATTTATAAACACTGTTCAAAGCCCGTAAAAAATATTGACCCCGGCTCTTTTCACCTTCAATAGGTGCTGTGGGCTCTTCACCTAAAGCACGCAAGGATGCATCCGCATAGGCACGCTTGGCATCGTCCGTCATCTTATCCCAATCCGAGGCGTCAACAATACCATCCCCTGTTAGATCAAACTTTTTATCAACGGCAAGCGTCGCGGATGCCCATACGTTAGATACATAAAAAATAACGACAAGGGTGGTGATAGAGCATAAAAAATTCATCACCACCCTCATCTTATGCCGCCTTAATAACGGTAATGATTAGGCTTGTAAGGGCCATCTACCGGCACACCGATATAATCGGCCTGCTCCTGCGACAGTGATGTCAGGTTGACACCTACTTTTGCCATATGCAAACGGGCAACTTCTTCATCCAATCGTTTCGGCAGTGTATATACTTCATTTTTATACTCACCCGTCTGGGTGAATAGTTCGATCTGAGCCAACGTCTGATTGGTGAAAGAGTTGGACATCACAAAGCTAGGATGGCCTGTTGCGCAGCCCAGATTTACCAGACGTCCTTCAGCCAGCAACGTAATACGCGTGCCATCAGGGAAGATAATCTGATCTACCTGTGGTTTCACATTATCCCACGTATACTCCTTCAGGCTGGCCACATCGATCTCATTATCAAAATGACCGATATTGCAGACAATCGCCTGATCAGGCATCGCAAGCATATGATCATGCTGGATGACGTGGTAGTTACCGGTGGTGGTGACAAAGATATTACCCTGCTTGCACGCATCATCCATGTTGACCACACGAAACCCTTCCATGGCGGCCTGTAGTGCGCAGATCGGATCGATCTCCGTAACCCAAACGGTTGCACCCATGCCACGGAATGCCTGAGCGCAGCCCTTGCCGACATCGCCATAACCTAATACCACACAGATTTTACCCGCGATCATGACATCGGTAGCGCGTTTAATACCATCAAGCAGAGATTCACGGCAGCCATAAAGGTTATCAAACTTGGATTTAGTCACAGAATCATTGACGTTAATAGCTGGGAATGGCAGTTCGCCACGCTCATGCATCTGGTATAAACGATGAACACCTGTGGTGGTCTCTTCGGTGACGCCCTGAATCGCATCACGACGGCTGCTGTAGTAGCCCGGCTGACTAGCCAGACGCTTTTTAATTGAAGCGAAGAGATACTCTTCCTCTTCGGAACTAGGCTTGTCCAATATAGAAGCATCCAATTCAGCTTTAGCGCCAAGTACCAGCAGTGTGGTGGCATCGCCGCCATCATCAAGAATCATATTCGGGGTGCCGCCATCATGCCATTCCATGATATTGTGGCAATATTCCCAATACTCTTCCAAAGACTCGCCCTTGTGCGCAAAAACAGAAATATCTTTTGCGGCAATCGCTGCGGCGGCGTGATCCTGGGTGGAGAAAATATTACATGATGCCCAGCGTACTTCAGCACCGAGGGCGATCAAGGTTTCAATCAGCACACCGGTCTGGATGGTCATATGTAGGGAACCGGCAATGCGTGCGCCCTTTAAAGGCTGCTCAGCGGCATATTTGATGCGCGTTGCCATAAGCCCAGGCATCTCTGTCTCGGCGATGGTCAGCTCTTTGCGGCCCCATGAAATTGTTTCAGCGGACATATCCGCTACTTTATAGTCTGAAAAAGACATTCTCATACTCCTATTGCAATGAAATATGAGCACCGTTTTGATCACGACTGAGCCTGGCAAGCCGGTTGACTTGTTGCAGTGCCCCTCAGTCTGTTAAATATTGAAGCCGTTACTCTACTTAGATACCAGCGGCAGCTTTTAATGCATCCACCTTATCGGTGCGCTCCCACGTGAACTCTGGCAGTTCACGACCAAAGTGGCCATAAGCCGCTGTTTTGGCATAAATCGGACGAAGGAGATCAAGCTGCTGAACAATACCCTTTGGCCGCAGATCAAACACTTCGCGCGTAATGGCGGCCAATTTCTCATCATCGATTTTGCCCGTGCCAAAAGTATTAACCATCACACTCAAGGGTTTCGCCACACCAATCGCATAAGCGACCTGCACTTCACAACGATCCGCCAATCCTGCCGCGACAATATTTTTCGCCACATAGCGCATCATATAACATGCTGAACGATCAACCTTCGTTGGATCTTTACCCGAGAAAGCGCCGCCACCATGATGACCAAAGCCGCCGTAGGTATCCACAATAATCTTGCGCCCAGTCACACCACAATCACCGACCGGACCACCAATAACAAAGCGACCTGTTGGATTAATATGATATTCAGTGCCTGCATGCAGAAGACCAGTAGGATCAAGAATCGGTTTAATAATAGATTCCATCACCGCTTCAGTCAGATCATTATGGCTGATTTCAGGATTGTGCTGAGTAGACAGAACCACTGCATCAATCGCTACCGGCTTACTATTCTCATAACGCACGGTGACCTGCGATTTGGCATCAGGACGTAGAAAATCAAGCACACCCGCTTTACGCACAGCCGCTTGTTTTTCAACCAGTTTATGCGAGAGGTGAATCGGTGTTGGCATCAACACTTCGGTCTCATTGCTGGCATAACCAAACATCAAGCCCTGATCACCCGCGCCTTGATCCAGATCGATCCCTTCGCCTTCATTAACACCTTGGGCAATATCAACCGACTGTTTATCCAGACTTACCAGTACCGCGCAAGACTCCCAATCAAAACCCATGGCCGAAGAGTTGTAACCGATCTCCTTAATCGCTGCGCGCACCACATCCTGATAATCAATCACAGCAGAAGTGGTAATTTCACCCGCAATCATCGCCATACCAGTGGTAACCATCGTTTCGCATGCCACACGGGCATACTTATCCTGCTCAAGCAGGGCATCCAGAACACTGTCAGAAATGCGATCGGCAACCTTGTCGGGATGCCCTTCTGAAACAGATTCGGATGTAAATACAAAATTACGACTCATATATTTCCTCATCTTTTAGATTTTTTTAATCATCATAAAACCAGCTGCGACTAAACAAGCAGCATGGCCGCCGCTATGGTAGCTGAAAAAATCAGAGAGACCAAATCAGCCACCACACCAACCAAGGTATCACCAGTGAATTTCACATCAACAAGGATGGCCCTTGAGCACCGTACGGCTCGGATATTCGGCTTCCCTTTTAAGACTGGACATCTGCAATGACAAAGATGATGTGATGCTTTCGGGGCATCTTTCATTATCCGGCTTACGCATTAAGGCTTTTCTTAAGACGGAAAAGGCTTCGCCAAATAGTTGATTCCCTCACCCCAACCCTCTCCCGGAGGGAGAGGGAGCAAGAGCCTCGGCTTGCAAAAACGCCCCTGATAATCCGGCTTACGGAAGCTAAATAGGCATCTTCTAGTTGTGTAGAGCGTTAACTATTTTTTGTGGCTGGTGAAGGATGCCGCTTTCGGTTATAGCATTTTTTATGCAACAAGCTGTTTGACCTCAATCCCATAGTCTCCCGACTAAGCCTGACGGCCATAACGAGTCAGAGACCCCTTCTCTTGCCGTTATTTCACGGCAATAGACCGTCATTCCCGAGGGTTGAATCGGGAATCCATATCTAAAAAACCGCTCTGGTTGATTCTTAAAGCACTATGCGTTCCCACGCAGGAGCGTGGGAACGAGGATTACCTTACGAGCCAATTGCAAAACTCGTGAGCGGCGATCGGCGGCCCCACTTTGGCCCAACCCGCGCTGTTGTTTGCTCCATGGAACCACCATGCACCTCATTCCACCTCAAAAATGGACTCAAAGTGGGATTG
>JAUZRH010000028.1 GCA_030950555.1 Mariprofundus sp.
CTGCGTTGCCACAGAGTTACTACTAAAGGCAGTAGGCTATCGCGCCCATTCAGGGCTTGCTTATGCGCTTGATTTGGCGCCTTGAATCCAACAACTATCCTGCGCATAACCTGGATACTTTATTCTTTCCGTGGCCCTAACGTAAAGCGTTAACTATTTTTTATGGTTGGTGAAGTATCCCTTTTTTTTAAAAAATCATCTTTTGATGATCGGTCCATCCTATTGGCAACATGTTTTTTGAAAAAAGTGTCAACTACTTTTGGGGTTATATGAAGGATGCCGGATTTTGCAAGTGGCTTCCAAGGTTTTTATTTATTTTGAGGATTTAAATTGTTGAAAGGTTGTTCTCCAATGGCCAACATCATCCCGGAAAATACCGTAATCCACGACAGCCTGAAACTGAACCTCATGCTCGCCCTGTCTAGGCTGCACTAACTTACAGCTGCCAACTAAGTCCAGTCGATAAGGCCAGAATTCATACTTTGGATCAAATCTCCTGTGCCAGATCACTTTTACATTCAAGACCTTCACCGCTTCGGTATAACCTTCATCAACACTATGCAGCCATGCCAGAGGAATCCCCTTAGCCACACTCTGCTGAACAAGTTCCCGCAGTTGCGTACTCGTAGGTGGTATAAAGGAGGTCGCCCGCGCTGCGAGTTTCGCTGCATCGCGGAAGCCGGGAATCCATCGATCAGCTTTCTCAAATAGTGTCGCGGCTCGTAAAAAATCCTGACGATCCATCTGCACCAAAGCTTCATCATAAGAGCTACGTGCATCCATCTCCTGCTGAAGCAATTTTTCAGGCATCAAGAAGCGGTCTTCGCTATACACTTCACCTTTATATTTAAACTTACCAACCTCAGTGGCAATATGGTATTTCGTGAGTACAATTTTATTTTGGAACTCGACCAGATATTCATAAGGGCCTTTAAAGAAAATAAATGTTTTAGCTGTCAGTGGTGCCAGATGAATCAGCAGGCTAAAAAGCATCACCAATAACACCAAGTCAGCATGCAGGCTGAAAGCCTTATCCACATCTGTGAAAAAACTGTGCTGATTACGCTGGCGATCCTCATAATGGCGTTTTTTCTGTTTTGCTTCGTCCCAGAGTTGTGTGATTTGAGCATCGATACTGGCCAAATGGGCTTTCAACCTTGTCTTTCCTAGCCCTGAAGTAGCCGATTTTTTAAGCTGCGACGCTACGACTTCTGCCTTAAGTATATAAAGAGGCTCAAGTTTTTCGCTATAATCACTGTCCACTTGACGGTTATGCTTCTCAAGCGAAAACTGCTGAGAATGCGAAAGCTCCGTTCGCACAGTATCATGCAGAAGCGCCACCGACACCGCCGTGCCAAACGAGCCTCCAAGCAGCGCTGTCATCATGATGCCAATGGCGAGATTTGAAAAAAGCTCTAAAATTGAACTCCTGCTTCCATCGCTAATGGCCGAGGTGATAACAATCATTCGCAATAAGTTGTAATTCATCAGCCACCAACAGACACCAATGGCCATCGTTCCTAGTTGCTGAAAAAGCTTCGCACCTGTTGGAATAATCGCATAACTCACAATAATACCGGAGAGTAAACTGAGCATAATAATCAGCCCACCCATGCAGCCATACATGAGCTGCTCACCTTGCGGACAGCGTTTAAGTAGCTGCGGATCACAACCTGCAGCTTTGGAGAACAGCAGGAATATATTCATAAATCATCCCCTTTGGCTGCTTGCTCAAAAGGAGAGGCTAAAGATTCTATCACATCACTGCCTGTCGCTAGACAAAAGGCTTCATGAATGGGCTGCTGTTGTTTGTATTCATCGGCCATAAAACGCTGGTACTCTTCGAATACTAACTGCTCATACTCCGGCATACCGCCTATCCAATCCCGTAGCAAAAAACCGCCCGCAAGGACGATTGTCATGCACAGTAAAAATAGCTGGTTCAGCGGATCGAATAGGTGCTTAGAGAAATACCTCAGTGTGACCTGCTCATGACCCGAACTTGAAGCAGCCGCGGCTTTTTGGGCAGCTTTTAGCTGTGCAAAAGCATCGTGTTGGTGGTGTAGCTGATCTTGTAAAAAAAGCAATTTTCCACCAATACAATCACTTAGCCACTGACGTTGAAGAGCTTCTGGTTTGCTCGCTGCCAATGCAAAACAGCCGGAAGCTTGCTTCATTTCAGGCATGACACGTATCATCTCCAACGACATTTTTGTCCATAGCTGCTGCTGCACATGGGCAAATAGCTTTTGCTGGCCAATGATTGCGTGATTGAGCTGCTGTTGCTGCTTGATTAAAATCACTTCTGAGTTCTCTGCTTGTAGCGCTTCCAGCTCATCTCCCACCACCATGTTAAATGGCAGTTGATTCTGCAAATAGAGCAGCGATGGCAGGGAGAATATCATCGAGAACAGGGTAAATAGTAGGCAGCGAGAGATTCTAATCTTGCGCTGTTTCGCCGCTTCGCCCCTACGATGTGTACCCGTAGAAACCAGCATCGCCTGCAGTAGTAGCAGCAGCAGAAACACGCCGCCAAACACCACATAACTAAGCAGCGATTCTCCCATCGCCATGCCAAAGAGCGCCCCTGCCGAGAGGGCACATAAAGCCATGCTTGCAACTGTCCATACGCTAAAAAAACCGAGGCGACTCTGGGTGAATAACGACAGCTTCGCAAATATAGATTGATCCAGTCCGCTTCCACTGACGGATATTTTCATCAGAAAAGCCCAATATTTTTTCATCATCTCAATGCGTCCATGTCAGCTTAGACAGGCTTTCCATCCACATCCGTTTGGGCCGGCATATCGGCAATATATTGCTCAGGATGGGCTTCAATATGCTGACGTAATCGACTCTCAAATACCGCGTAAGCCGCTTGAGCCAAATGTTTTTCCACTTCTAGTTGCCCTTTTTCATGCGACAGAATAAGTTCAGCTTGATGGAATTGCATATAACTATCAATCTCAAGCACACCATCTTCACTCTTTGTCTCCATTCGCTCTTCGATAGCATATTTTGCCGCAACCAAGTGGTTCTGATTCTCCGAAAGAAAATCATAAGGCCCCGTCACCAACATCATCTTAATCAAGACCGGTGCTAGCTCTATCATAATCAACAAGCCCATCAACACCATCGAAGATGTTGGAAATAGCTCATGAGAAAGTTCAATACGCTTACCCAAGCCGTCAAGGCTCGCTGCTTTTTTAAACTCTTGGCTGTAAGATCGTTCGTAAGCGACCTGTGCGTTCACTAGCGCTGCTTCAAGCGCTTTGATATCCCCCAAAATCTTGGGTTCACGCTTTGTTTCCCACTGCTCTTTCTCACTGGCAAAGACGCCCTGTAACTGCTTGAGATTCGACTCTAGTTTCCTATAAATAGGCCCAATGCCCCGTTTACCCGTTTTACCACCTGATTGAGCCTCATGATCCAAAGCAACTTCTGCTTTACGCACTTGATCAATCCGTTGTTGCAAATTCTCTTGGCCGCTCGTGCGTAGCGCGTTTAAGGCTGATATTTTCTCATTCAGCTTCACTTTAGCATCTTCCAACAGTAGCGCTGCTTTTTTAGTATTTGTTTCAGCCTGTGTAAGCTGTAAATCGTACATTTTAGCATCAATTTCAGTTTTAAAAATCCTAATTTCCAACGGCGCCGACAAGCTCAAGCCAATCACCACAGCCATGATTAAGCGTGGGATCGCATTCGCTAATTCCGACAATGTAATCGCAGATGTTCCGTCTCCATGGCCGGTCGCCGTGACAATAAATCGATCCAGATTAAAAATAATCAAACCCCAGATCAAACCACATAAGCTAGCCACACCTCCCCAAGCCCAATCATACGCTAGCTGATTTTGATCCAAAGCCAGCCCCACCTTGGGTCCAAACACTGTATAAAAGGCATACGAACTAGAGAGAAAAGCCAAAATAGCCGTGGCTAAAACAACACCGCCAATCCCTTCAACCTTCACCCGCTCTGAATGCGGACAACGTCGCAAGAGCTGACCATCCGCACCCGCACAAAACCATAAAAATCGTCTTACGAAGCCCGCATCATCATCATAGTCATATTGATCCATCTCTTTGGGATCATAAATATCTCGACTGTTCATCACTTACATCCTTTTTTTATGTTAAAATCACCACGTAAAGAGGGTCTTGGAATATGCTTTAATCTTACACTTACCTTGGCAAGTTCCAGCTTACTGTCGCTCATAGGCACTGAAAAATAACGACGGGTAAAACCAAACAGGTTGAAAAAACATACGCTCATCTCAGCACCCGCCGGAGCTACAAGCTTCACCTGCTGCACTCCCTCTTTCACTTTTACAGTGTAGCAGATGGGCGCAGAGGTCAATTTGCCAAATAGCGGCCAGCATAAATTTTTCAAAAAACGTTTTATAGGAGAAGGAGCATCGCGCAGGGTCACTCGAAGCCGACCCCAACCATGCATGTGAATCACCACAGGCGTAAGCTGACTTTGATAAAAGGAGGAAGCGACTTTACAATCAATAATTTCAGGTTTTCGCAACCAACTCACAAGCTTACCCCCCCATCCGTATTTAAGACCGATTGACTGGCAATGGTACTCTCAGCCCATGCCTTCTGCACTTCGCTTGCAAGAAAATGGGCCAGATCCCCATCCAGAGACTCACCACCCAAACAGACAAGCCCAGCAATTCTACCAATCAGCGCCGACCGCCCATGCCGGGTAATTTCTTGTTTACCCAGCCATGACCAATGCTGGAGGTGCAAATCTTGAATTACGCCTTTAATAAAACTGCCATCCATCGTCATAAAAATAACCGGTTTTACAAGCTGCTGACGCAGAGCGTGTCGCTCATCTTGCAATGCGATAAGCGGGCAATAGGCACGGAGGTTTCTCACCTCACCCCGCTCAATATGTGGAAAATAAATACGAATACCTTCATTGCCACCGTGATCCGAGAGAGGACTACTCACTTCGCCTTCAAAATCGCCAATAAACCAACTATTCTCCCTTAGCATATCAAACCGCACCTGTGATGAAAAGCGCCAAAGAGCCTCTGGGAGTCACTGATATTGCAGAGCAAAACGCATACTAGCATAGCTTCCCCCAAAGAGTGATTCAAAACAGCCTTTTACTATTCAGCAGCAAGAACAATCAAAAGCTTCAGCAAAGAATACGCAGAAGTTCCACAGAATACAAACAACGCTACCATAGCATCCGCTTATGCCCTACTTTTTCTACAACTATTCAGCGCATGAGCTTAGGCACTTATACTGTAGCAAGCGTGATAAACCGGAAATACGTTCCCTCGCAGGTACGTGCTAATGAGGGAGATTAGGGCTGCGGGAATAAATAAGCATTCCACACTGCGAAGGATAAGCGTTCGTATTCAAGGCGCACTGTTTGACGCATAAGTAAACCCTGAATGGGCGCGATTAGTGCTTCAAGTATGGATTGTCCGTCATCCCCGACCGGATCAGGAATCCATCGGGTGAAAGATCTAAGGGCCGCGGAAAAAATAAATCATCCAATTCTGGGCATCCTTCAGCAACCATAAAAAATAGTTAACGCTTTACGTTACCTCGCAACTGAAAGATATATCTTCATCTTCCGTAAGCCAGATGAATCATGGACGTTTTTTATTCCTCGTTCCCACGCTCCTGCGTGGGGATGCATAAGCAGAGCGTTTCAGATATGGATTCCCGATTCAAGCTTCGGGAATGACGAGCGGTGGCCTATGCTCCTCATGTCCATGAAGGAAGGGAGCCAGCTACATGAGAGGCTTTGCTCTGACCCCGCCAAGGCGTGGGGCGGGCATCTATGACTTCAACCATATACAACAGCTGTAAAGAAAGCTGCGACAGATGCTTGTTATTATTTTTACGCCAGCGGGCTACTTGGGCGCTGCCAGGGAATATGTCCATCAGATTCAATGGCCACTCGCATCACAAGCCCCATGGCAGCCAACATACTCACCAGCGCCGAGCCACCATAGCTAATAAAAGGAAGCGGTAGACCAACTACAGGAAAAACCCCCGAGACCATGCCTATAT
>JAUZRH010000280.1 GCA_030950555.1 Mariprofundus sp.
AAAATATTGATTAACGTCATTCATAAAACAATAATTTATAAAATTTTATATTTTTTTTGTTCTTTACCCATAAAATATGGGTTTATGTGAATATTTTTGACATCCTTCATATAACCCCAAAAGTAGTTGACACTTTTTTCAAAAAACTTGTTGCCAATAGGATGGACCGATCATCAAAAGATGATTTTAAAAAAAAGGCATCCTTCATGCTCTATCGCACTTTTAATGTTGAAAAACCGTAACTACTTAGAATCATGCACTGCAAAGGAGTATGTGGCCCTGACCTAGACTGTCGAAATTCAGAGCTATTTCATTGCGGTTATGTATTAGTGCTGAATAGTAGTTTTTTTCTAAATATAAATTTTTCAAAGTGTGAGCTGCTTTTACCGACTGATAAAGAATATCGATTTAGCTTTATTTATTCGCCGTTAATACGGCTCGAAGAGGGGCTGGGTAGCCTTCAATAGTAAGGCTTGGATCGTTAGGGTCGAGATAGTCTGATAGGGATTCATATTGCATCCACTCGGTAGATCGCTGTTCATCTGGCGTTGTTGCGGTGACATCAAGAATTTTTATGTGCTTAAAACCAGACCGTTTTAACCATATTTTTAACATGTCAATTGAGGGTAGGAACCATGTGTTACGCATTTTTGCATAACGACTGCTTGGCATTAGACAGCTTTGTTGATCGCCTTGAATGATTAGAGTCTCTAAAACTAGTTCCCCCCCTTGTTTCAAGAGCTGATGGAGTTGTAGTAGATGATCGATAGGTGAGCGACGATGATAGAGTATGCCCATTGAAAAAACTGTATCAAAACAGCTCATATTAGCTGGCAGTTCATCTACACCTATAGGCCAGAATTGGACGGCGTCATCTTGTATATAGTGCTGGGCTGCGCGAAACTGCATAAGAAAAAGGATCGTAGGGTCAATGCCAACAACCTGTTTTGCACCTGCGCCACGCATGCGCCAGCAGTGGTAGCCTGAACCACAACCAATATCCAATACGGTGCGATCCTGAAGCGGTGATATGCCATCTTTTAAACGATCCCACTTCCAGTCTGAGCGCCACTCACTATCAATATAGGTGCCAAAAAAATTAAAAGGCCCTTTACGCCATGGTAGTAATGATTTCAGAGCACTATTTAGTTGTGTGTGTTGCTTATCATCGAAATGATCGTTTTTGTGACCGATACCAATCGCACTACTATTGAGTGTGCATGAGCAAAATGGTTCTGATGGTAATTGCGCTAGGGCACGTTGCCAGCGGGGATAATCGCCATGTTTTTCGGCCGTCTGATTTGCTTCTTTCATGATCTTATACAGCTTTTCTGCATGCGGTGCTAGAGAGGAGTGGTGTAGCCAGTCCAATAATGACTGATCGATGGCATCGGTGCGGCTCATTTATAAGCCATCATGGAGACGAAATTAAAACATTGAAACCAGTTAGAAATAGATGAAAAACCGGCGTTCATCAAGCGCTGGTGGTGTGCTTGAATGGTTTCAGGAATCAGAATATCTTCCAAGGCTGTCCGCTTGCGACTGATTTCCAGTTTGGAATAGCCATGGGCTCGTTTGAATGCTTCGTGCAGTTCAATTTGCCGGTTATTTTCTGCACTGTCCGGGAAAGATATTTTTTCGGATAAAATCAAAATGCCTCCTGGCCGTAAACCCTGATAAATATTTTTTAGTAGCAATGGACGTTTTTCCAAACTTACAAATTGCAGGACAAAATTGAGTACCACCACAGAGCTATTCTCAATATGGGTTAGCAGTATATCTTGCTGACGGATATCAAGCTGTTCGTTTTGTAGTATATCACGGCAGCGCTCAATCATGGCCGATGAGTTGTCCACACCGATGATATGACACTTTGGATTATTACTGCCACGTTTAAGGGCCATGGTTGCCGCCCCTAGTGAGCAGCCTAGATCATAGAGATTGGAGTTGTCCTGAGCATGTTGATGGGCTAGTAACTCCACCATCTGCAATGATAATGCATAGCCCGGCACTGATCGGCGAATCATATCAGTGAATACCGAGGCAACTTTATCATCAAAGCTAAACCCTTGTGGGTGAATGGTGTCAGTATAAATGGTATCGAGTTTCATGGCGGGAAATCTGAAGTAAAATAGTCTAACATGAAATAGGGGATGCTAGGGCACTAGCACTTAGAGTGCCGATTTGAGACCTCGCTAATCCAGGTGCTATAGTGATTCAAGTGTGGATTGTCGGTCATTTCCACCCCACGCCTTCGCGGGAATGACAAGAAAAGATATCTTCAAGCTTGAATCATTAGAGTGCTTGAAAACGCCCCTATTTTAGTCACAGGGTAACAGCAACGACAAAAACATCGAATAGTTAGAGCTACGTGTAAAACTCTGGATGGATGCGTGGCAATCCCACTTCGACACAACTAAGGCTGAAGTTCCAGCCTTAGAATGCGCCAGAGTGGGGAAGTCAATCGCCGCTCATGGGTTTTACAAGTGGCTCGTTATAGATGCATCTGGTTTAACCAGCGTTCCAGAAAGTGAATGTTGAAATCGGCACTTTGAAAGCCGGGGTTGGCCAATAGTCTTTGATGAAGCTCTTGATTGGTGGTTACCCCCAAGACAACCAGTTCATCCATAGCTCGTTGCATACGACGAATGCATTTTGGTCGATCGCGTGCATGGGTAATAATTTTAGCAATCATTGAATCATAGTAGGGCGGAATAACATAACCTGTATAGAGGAATGAATCGACACGCACACTACGCCCACCGGGTGCATGATAAAGCTCTACCGTGCCGGGGGAGGGGGTGAATTTGAAAGGGTGCTCAGCATTGATACGACACTCAATAGCATGGCCCTTCATTTTGATCTCATTCTGCGTAAACGCCAGCGGCTCACCAAAGGCTACGCGAATCTGCCACTCTACCAAGTCAACGCCGGTGATCCACTCTGATACTGGATGTTCTACCTGAATGCGAGTATTCATCTCAATGAAATAAAAGGACTTATCTGGGTTCATTAAAAATTCAATCGTGCCAGCGCCGACATAATTAACTGCCTTAGCTGCCGCGACACCAGCAGCGCACAGTTTCTTTCTCGTCTGTGCATCAACAAAAGGGCTGGGAGCCTCTTCAAGAACTTTTTGATTGTTGCGTTGCATTGAACATTCACGTTCAAATAGGTGAATAATGTTGCCATGTTTATCACCAAGAACCTGCACCTCAATATGGCGGGGCTCTTCAAGAAACTTCTCAATAAAAACGGTGCTATCACCAAAAACAGTGCCGGCTTCGGTCTGGCACATGGAAAAGGCGTTGGGTAGGGAGGCTTCACTATGCACAACCTTCATGCCGCGACCACCGCCGCCTGCTGATGCTTTAACAATAACAGGGAAACCTGCCTTTTTGGAAACTATTTTTGCCTCTTCGACATCAGCCACTGCACCATCTGAACCAGGGACCAATGGCACGCTGGCTTCAGCCATCTTTTGCTTGGCAGCTACTTTGTCACCCATAATGCGCATTGATTCGGGTGATGGGCCAATCCAGTTTAAGCCTGATTCCGTGACAATTTCAGCAAACGAGGCATTTTCAGCCAGAAAGCCATAACCAGGGTGGATGGCTTCAGCGTCGGTTAATTCTGCAGCCGCCATGATGGCTGCGATATTTAGATAGGAGAGGCTGCCAGAGGCCGGGCCAATGCAGATTGATTCATCAGCTAAGCGGGTGTGCATAGCATCTCGATCGGCTTCTGAGTAGACGGCAACGGTAAGGATGCCCATCTCTTTGCAGGCGCGAATGATGCGAACAGCGATCTCGCCACGGTTGGCGATAAGGATTTTGTGAAACATATCGCCTCCTTATGCCAAAGGTGTGATAATAAACATGGACTGACCATATTCAAGGGGCGAGGCATTTGTAACGAGGATCTTTTCTACAGTGCCACTATATTCTGCTTCAATTTCATTCATCATCTTCATTGCTTCAATAATACAGAGGGTGTCACCTTTGTTGACGGTAGCACCAAGGCGAATAAATTGCTCAGCATCCGGGCCGGGTGCCGAATAATAGGTACCTACCATGGGTGATTTTACTATGTGTGCTTCATTTTGTTCTGGGGCGCTAGCAACTGCCGTTGCCGCAGGAGTGGCCTCGGGTGCGATCATCGTTTGTGGTGCAGCAGGTGCCTGTTGCATCATGACAGTCTGCTGTTGATTAGAGTGGCGTGAAATGCGCACTGTCTGATTATCAATGGTGACTTCAAGTTCTGTGATGTCGGTGTCTTTTACCAGACCAATGAGTTTGCGAATTTGTGGTATATCCATTATTTAACTCCTGTATGAAGATTTTTTGTAAGTAATAAATCATTAAGCCCGCGTAGGGCTAATAGATAAGAGCATGGGCCAAAGCCTGCAATGACACCGGAAGCGATATCGGCAAGCATCGAGTGATGACGAAATGTTTCGCGTTGATGAACATTGGAGAGGTGTAGTTCTATAAAAGGTAGCGCTGTTGCTAAAAGAGCATCACGCATGGCAATGCTGGTATGAGTGAAAGCCGCTGGGTTGATGAGGATTCCTTCAATAGGCTCATCAGCAGCTTGTTGAATGCGATCAACCAATGCGCCTTCATGGTTGCTTTGAAAACTGTGTAGTTCAATGTTCAGCGACTGTGCCAAGCTCGTCATGCTTTCCATGATTTCAGCCAGTGTCATGCTGCCGTAGTGGCCAGGCTCACGCTTGCCGAGCATATTTAAATTAGGGCCGTGGAGAACGAGAATATTCATGGCTTTCATGCTGATCTCTGGTTGTGCCACTGTTCTCTTAATAAGCTTAACTCATGATTGTCTGGGCTGTGAGCCATTAAATTATCCAGCATTTTTAACGCTTCTCCATACTCTTTTTGTTCAAACAAAAGGCGAGCCAAGGTGATTGAAGCAGCAGGTTCATAGGATTGATTCAAGGTTTGCAATTGCAGTGCGCGGGTGGCGCTGAGGATGCCTGCATCAATCTTGCCCAATCTTCGTTGGATTCTGGCCAGTAGTCTCCAGGCACGCAGCTCTGCAGGTGCAAATTCAAGTACATCTTCGAGAATGAGTTCCGCCTGTTCAAATTTTCCATTGCGCACAGCTGCCGTAGCGGCTGCCATGCCTTCAGAGACACCACGCCAATTAAGAGGCTTGGTTCTTGTTTTGGGAGAATGAGTGTTGGGCGCAGGGGTAGTTGCTGCTAGCATGCCCCTGAGACTACGTATGGGTGATATGCGGGTCAAATTGATTTTTTGCATGAAACTGTCAAAAAGTATGAAAAACTGGCATGAAATATAGCAATTTAAGCACTTTTATGCATGTGAGGGAATATGTCTGAAGCTCTAATGATCCACCTGAATGGGGAAGAATACAGTACAAAGGCAAGGTCACTGACGGAGTTGGTTCGTGAACTAGCGCTTGAAGAGCGCATGATCGCTATGGAACGAAACCTCGAAGTTGTCCCCAAAAGTCAATATGCTTCGACCCTATTAAAAAATAGTGACCGAATTGAACTTGTGCATATGATTGGCGGCGGCTGAAAACAGAACGTTAGCGCAGCCCTTGCGATGTATCGGGGCAGGTAGTGTATTAAATGAAGTGCAGCATACGATTCAGAACGCGAAGGCGCAGCGTAAGTTTTCTTGGTATATTTGTTGGTGATCTTGCTTACCTTCGTGACCTTTGTAGTGCGTGCTTTCGGCGCTGAGTAATGATAGGTATTAAATATTGAATGAATCAATTAATAGGGGAGTGGTTATGACCGATAGTTTGAAGGTAGGAACGCATACATTCACATCGCGTTTAATTGTGGGGTCCGGGAAGTATAAAGATTTTCAGACCACCAAGGATGCAACTGAGGCGGCGGCGGCAGAGATGATTACCGTGGCGGTACGGCGCGTAAATATTACAGACCCTGGCAAAGAGAATATGCTGGATTATATTGATCCAAAAAAATACACGATTCTGCCCAATACTGCAGGCTGTTTTAATGCTCAAGATGCCGTGCGTACATTGCGTCTAGCGCGTGAGGCTGGTGGCTGGAACCTGGTGAAGCTAGAAGTGCTTGGCGATACGCAGACGCTCTATCCGAATGTGGTAGAAACGATTAAAGCTGCAGAAATACTGGTGGCCGAAGATTTTGAAGTAATGGTCTATACCAATGATGACCCGATTGTCGCAACCCGACTCGAAGAGATTGGTTGTGTTGCTGTCATGCCTCTGGGCAATCCGATAGGATCGGGGCGAGGCTTGGCCAATCCGTTTAATATTAGGGTGATCAAAGAGCGGGCCAAGGTGCCGATTGTCGTGGATGCTGGTATCGGCACCGCTTCGGATGCTGCTAAAGCAATGGAGTTAGGGGCAGATGCTGTGTTAATTAATACAGCTATTGCCGAAGCTAAAGATGAATGTTTGATGGCCATGGCAATGCGTGACGCGGTGCGTGGTGGTCGCATGGCCTATCTGGCTGGCCGTATGCCGAAACGCGCTTTTGCTTCTGCTTCTAGTCCACTGGAAGGCTATATCTGGGATTGACGATAGCTGCAAACTACGGCGTAAGTTCAATGAATAAATAAAAAAATAGCAAACAATTTAATGATTACCCTCGGCGTCCTTGGTGTCCTCTGTGGTAAGCAATGTATAAAGGAATTGAAATGACCGAATTGAAGAATGATCTATTTTTACGCGCTTGTCTGAGCGAAGATGTGGAGCGCACACCGGTATGGATGATGCGTCAGGCTGGACGTTATCTGGCTGAATATCGTGCCACACGTGCCAAGGCAGGTGGCTTCCTGAATCTCTGCCGCTCACCTGAGCTTTGTTCGGAAGTTGCCCTGCAGCCAGTTGATATTCTCGCTGCAGATGCGGCGATTCTCTTCTCTGATATTCTGGTCGTGCCTGAAGCGATGGGTATGACGTTGACCTTTGGTGCAGGCGAAGGGCCAAAGTTTTCCGACCCCATCACCTGTCGCGCTGATGTGGAAAAGCTGCCCGTACTAGATGATCCAACAAAAGAACTCGGTTATGTGATGAATGCGGTGCGTACGATTCGTCGTGATCTTGGTGGCCGGGTGCCATTGATTGGTTTTGCCGGTAGCCCATGGACATTGGCTACCTATATGGTGGAAGGCGGTGGCTCCAAAACTTTCTCTAAAGTAAAAGCAATGATGTATAATGAACCTGAGACGATGCATCTGCTGCTGGAGAAGCTGGCGGATTCTGTGGCTGCTTATCTGAATGGTCAGATTGCCCATGGCGCCCAGGCGATACAGATATTTGATACTTGGGGCGGCATTCTCAATACCAGTAGTTACAAAGAGTTCTCACTCGCTTATATGCAGCGCATTGTGCAGCAGTTGACACGTGAAAATGATGGACGCCGTGTGCCAGTGATTCTCTACTCCAAGGGTGGTATGGGCTGGTTAGAAGCGACGGCCGACACCGGTTGTGATGTTATTGGTTTGGATTGGACTATAGATATTGATGAGGCTAAGGCGCGTGTCGGTGATCGTGTGGCGCTTCAAGGTAATATGGATCCTAGCATGCTCTATGCAAATCCGCAGCGTATTCGTGCAGAAGTAAAAGATATTCTGGCTAAATTTGGCCATGGTAATGGCCATGTGTTTAACTTAGGTCACGGTATCACACCTGATGTATCACCAGAGCATGCTATTGAATTTTTCAAGGCGGTACGCGAAGAGTCCGTGATCTATCATCGATAAACTGCGCAGTAGCACCTCACGCTAGAGTGATTCAAGTATGAATGTCCGTCATTCCCGTCCAGCGCCTTCGCGGGGGCAGGCTCTCCACGGAAGTGACGGGCGTAATACTTAAATCACGATACCATGCGTAGAGAGGTGTATTGCTGTAAGGGCCACGGAAATAATAAAGTGTCCCAAGCTGCGTAGGATAGAAGTTCGTCTTCAAGGCGAAGAGTTTGGCGCATAAGCAAGCCCTGAATGGGCGCGATAGGTAGTCATATTGCTTTTAAAAATTGGCTGATTCTTTAACGCAGAGGTATTCGTTAAAATACGAGGGTTAGCATTTGTACATTTAGCTGATTGCCCATGAAGTTCAGCCATGTCGATGACCAAACACAGACATTCTATGGTGGCATTCGAGTATATTGGGGTCTCTAACATTGAAAT
>JAUZRH010000281.1 GCA_030950555.1 Mariprofundus sp.
GGCCGTAGCATGTGGCAGCCAAACTAAAATTATTCGAGGATTCCGATGAGTCAGCATGAGTTAGCTAAAACCTATGATCCACAGGCGGTTGAACCAGCCATTAATGAACAGTGGCTGAATTCGGATGCATTCCGACCTAAAGTGGCCAGTGGTGATGCACCGGATGATTCCTTTTGTATGGTTATTCCACCACCAAATGTGACGGGTAGTCTGCACATGGGTCATGCTTTTACGTTTACCATCCAAGATACGCTGGTGCGCTGGAATCGTCTGCAGGGTAAGTCTACGCTTTGGCAGCCGGGTACGGATCACGCCGGCATTGCGACGCAGATGGTGGTGGAACGTCTGCTTGATAAAGAGGGGTTGAATCGGCGTGATATGGGGCGTGCTCGTTTTCTGGATCGGGTGTGGGATTGGAAAGAGGAGTCTGGTGGCACCATTGTTCATCAGTTGAAACAGATGGGTGCCTCTTGTGATTGGTCGCGCGAACGCTTTACGCTTGATGAAGGGCTCTCTAACTCGGTACGTGAAGTGTTTGTTAGTCTCTATGAAGAGGGCTTGATTTATCGTGGTAAACGGCTGGTCAACTGGGATCCGGTGCTGGAGACGGCTGTTTCTGATCTGGAAGTAGAGCATGTCGAAGAGCAGGGCTATTTTTGGCATATGTGTTATCCCTATGCTGATGATCCCTCTAAACATCTTATTGTGGCGACCACTCGTCCTGAAACCATGTTTGGTGATGCAGCCGTGGCCGTGCATCCGGATGATGAGCGTTATCAATCACTGATTGGTAAAGAGCTGCTGCTGCCGTTGACCGGGCGTACGATTCCTGTGATTGCTGATAGCTATGTGGATCCTGAGTTTGGTACCGGTTGTGTAAAAATTACCCCAGCCCATGACTTTAACGATTACGATGTTGGTAAACGTCACAATCTGCCGCTGATTAATATCCTTACACCGCAAGCCCACATGCTTGATGATGAACATGTGCCTGAAAAATATCGCGGTATGGAGCGCTACGAAGCACGCGAACATGTGGTTGCTGATCTGGATGCTGAAGGCTTACTGCATAAGGTGGAGGAGCACACCCATCAGATTGGGCGTGGTGACCGCTCACATGCAGTGCTGGAACCTTATCTGACAGATCAATGGTATGTGGATATCAAGCCGCTGGCCGCCCCTGCGATTAAAGCCGTGAAAGAGGGTGAAATCCGTTTTGTGCCACAATACTGGGAGAAAACCTATTTTGAATGGATGAATAATATTCAGGATTGGTGTATCTCTCGCCAGCTTTGGTGGGGCCATCGCATTCCGGCCTGGTATTGTAGTGATTGTAATCATATCAGCGTTTCGCGGACAACGCCTGAGTGTTGTGAAGGGTGTGGTTCAAGTCATATCCGTCAGGATGAAGATGTCTTAGATACCTGGTTCTCTTCCGGCCTCTGGCCCTTCTCGACCTTGGGTTGGCCGGAAAAGACCGCTGAGATGGACCAGTTTTATCCTACCAATGTGCTGGTTACTGGTTTTGATATTATCTTTTTCTGGGTTGCCCGTATGATTATGATGGGCCTCAAGTTTACCGGTAAAGTACCGTTTAAAGATGTCTATATTCATGCCCTTATTCGCGATGCTGAAGGCCAGAAGATGTCAAAATCCAAAGGTAATGTGATAGATCCCTTGGAGATGAGCGGTAAATATGGGGCGGATGCACTGCGTTTTACCTTGGCTCACATGGCCACTCCCGGTCGTGATGTGAAGTTGGATGAGAGTCGAATTGAATCGAATCGTAACTTTATGAATAAAATTTGGAATGCGGCCCGTTTTGTCTTTATGAATCGCGCGGAGGCCAAGCCTGATAGCTCCTTGCGCCCTGAACTCGATATTAATCGCTGGATTTTGGCCGAGCTGGATAGAGCGGCCACCGACGTTCATAAGGCCCTAACAGCGTATCGTTTTAATGAAGCAGCCGGTGCACTCTATAACTTTATCTGGGGTACCTATTGTGACTGGTATGTAGAAGCCGCCAAGGTGGTCCTTTGGGGTGATGATGCGTTGGCGAAATTTGAAACGCAGACGGTAATGCTGACGGCTCTTGAAGGGTGGTTGAAGCTACTGCACCCGATCTGTCCATATATCACTGAAACATTGTGGCAGGAGTTACATGGTGTGGATGCACGCTTGGTAACTGCTAGCTGGCACACACCGCGCGCGGATCATGATACAGATGCAGTGCGGCGTATCTCGAAGGTGATCGAAGTGGTCTCTGCGATTCGATCGATTCGTGGTGAGATGAATGTGAATCCGGGTAAACGTATCGATGCGATTGTCGCTTGTAGTGAACAGGTGAAAGTTGATTTAGATGCGCAACAGCAGTTGATGAAAAGTCTAGCTCGCTTGGAGTCTCTATCATGGTTGGACAGTGATGCTGAAGTGGAAGGGGCTGCCGTGGCTCCGCTCGCTGAGGCGAAGGTCTATCTGCCACTAGCGGGTTTAATTGATATCAAAGAAGAACTGGCACGCTTAGAAAAAAACCTCACCAAGCTGGCTAAAGATGTCTCTATGCGAGAGGGTAAACTGGGTAATGCCAAGTTTTGTGACAATGCGCCGGATGCGGTCGTAGCCAAAGTGAAAACTGAATTGGATGAACTACGTGCCAAGCAAGATGAGATCAAAGCTGCGATTAAACGCTTAAAATCTCTATAACTAGTTGTTCCATTTGAAGTGTTTATCCATGATGACGGTGTAGGTGCTTGACCTTAGGGCCACGGAAAGAATAAAGAGCCAATTGCAAATCTCTGGGTGGATGAGCGGCAATCCCACTTTGAGTCCATTTTTGAGGTGGAATGAGGTGCATCGTGGTTCCATGGAGTAAACAACAGCGCGGAAATGGGCCAAAGTGGGGCCGCCGATCGCCGCTCACGAGTTTTGCAATTGGCTCTAAAGTATCTAGATTATGCTCGGGATAGTAGTTGGATTCAAGGCGCCAAATCAAGCGCATAAGCAAGCCCTGAATGGGGGCGATAGCCTACTGCCTTTAGTAGTAACTCTGTGGCAACGCAGAATGCGGACTTATAGACCAGCACGTGGATGATTTATTCTTTCCGCGGCCCTTATTCTCTGCGTCCTCTCATTGCATCTCTATCATGTACCGCGATAGAGCTGCAATGATGCCAGTTGTTGCTTTGCATTTAGTGTGCACTCCAATCGCGCAACGGGAGAATACCGCTTATTTCCCTGTAGTGAAGGGCGTTAACTGATGCACCATGCAGAAAGACATGTCGAATGATATAGTGATTTAAGTATGGATTGTCCGTCATTCCCGAGGCTTAAGTCGGAAATCTAGTTGGTGGAGAATGTGATTAGTAACAATAGATTCCCGCCCCACGCCTTCACGGGAATGACGAGAAAAGACATTTTCAAGCTTGAATCACTATAATTAGCTCGACGTATGGGCTTCCCTTTTAAGACGGGGCAATAATAATTATAACAGGTTTCGGGAGGTCAAACATAGCGTTTATTTGATATGGCTTCCCGACTAAAGCTTCGGGAAGCTTGAGCGGCGTTCCCGCTACGCGATAGGGTTAGCTAAACAGATCATGGATTCCCGATCCGGTCGGGAATGATGTACATCTATATTTGGATCACTATATGGCCCTAAGAAAGCATCATATAACTTGATGTTCCAGTTTTGTTGTGGAAAATCGAAGGTCGTGCTTTAACCCAGTTAGTTTATGTTCATACACAAATAAAGCCACATCTTCGACTCTTAACGACATCCATAAAACAGTCAAAGACTTTCCAACACAGAGTTACGAAGGGCACGAAGATAATCATTATCATAAATAATAAAGTTCCGTATTCTATCTCCTGTCTTTCCTCTGCGGTGAAAAACTCTAAAGCGATGACACTTCACATATAAAAACAGGAA
>JAUZRH010000282.1 GCA_030950555.1 Mariprofundus sp.
ACTCTATCACTCTATCACTCTATCACTCTATCACTCTATCACTCTATCACTCTATCACTCTATCACTCTATCACTCTATCACTCTATCACTCTATCACTCTATCACTCTATCACTCTATCACGCTGTGTGCTTTGTTCTCATGGCCTAACCTTATTCGTTATGCTATATGAAAGATAAAGAGCTAGATGATCCGCGCTGATAGTATTAAGGGTATTCTTGATTTATCTAAAAATAAGCTCAGCATCTTGCGACTCAAACCTAACGATGAACGGCATAAGCTTATGAAAAAAATAGGGACATCATTGATATAAACTTATGTAACGGGATATGCCGCAAAGGCTCATCTGAAGATGACTGAAAGCTTGAGTATCAGTATGAAAATGGTGCTGGCTTTTGTTTCTACTACCCTAAAAACATGGGTGACCGCAAAAAAATGGCGCAGTGGATGATAGATAAAAGAGTCAAACACATGGATGTTGCACTACCATTCTATGGAAGATGACCTGCTAAAAGCATACAACTCTTGCCCTATTCGCTTGTATATTATCAATAAAGGAAAGATTATCTTTTGCGGTGAGCAGGGTCCTTTTTGATTATAGCTCATCTCGTACTGATAAGGCATTAGGAAAACTACTGAAACATTCTATTTAAAATGAATTTGAAAAGTTTTAGCATATTGCCACAATCGGACATAATAAATACGTTTTTTTACGGTTGAGGCAGATGTCATTAATCCGCGTTTATTTGCTTTAACATCGCATGCGCTACTAAAGGAGGTTTAAATCATGTCTAACTTTCCCAATACGGAAAGGAAATTACAAAATCGGGTAGTAAGCTACAGGGCTGCACTTAAAAAAGAGAAGGCAACGTTTGGCTGCATCAATGATGGTGGTGGCAGACGGTATATGTTGTTTTATCTCTATTTTGTGATGGATGATTTAAAAAAGTCTCGTGCATATTTTCGATGGTATAAAAAAGAATTTCCAAATGATGTAGGAGAGCCAACACAAAAGCTTTGCCATGCTTTTAGCTTACACAGAATGAAAAAAGAAGCGGAGGCCAAACATTCACTTGCCGAACTGATGCTTTCAAACCTGTATATCATTCCGCATTTGCTTGGGCACAAGCTTCAAGAACACGATATGTGGCATGCTTCAAGTTACGACAGTATGGACTATATAGAATATATCCCCGAAGAAGTGATTGGCAGCATTACATTGGAAGAGATCCAGTGGATGAAAACACTATACGGTTCTTTTGAGTTTCGCCGCATGCAAGAAAGGTATATTGAAATATATCACAAGCTTCAAACGGCAAAAGGAGTTGAACAGAGAACGACTTTGCTCAATGAATCGTATGCTTTGCTGACGGACACTGATTGTGAGAATAACAATGATTAAAAACGATGAAGAGTTCTTGGCTTGCTCGTACATGAATACGAACTAACATTATTTTCCGTAGCTTTTCACTTTAGGCGCCAGAAAAGAAGTGACATAGATCATCAAATAGTGCGTAAACCTTGCTATGGTTGATGTGAGAGGGAGTCTCTTTAATGAATATCAATATAACTACCGCTGTTTTAGCAGCCTTACTAACTTTTACACCGGCTCATGCAGCAACCTTGAATGCAATAACTATATTCAGCGACAACAGCAAAGCCAACCTATCTGCAATCCATGCTGCAACCAATGGAGATATTTATTTCTCTGATGCTTACACACAATCAATTAAAGCCATCGATAAGCAGTCAGGAATAGCCTACAGCGTCGCACAAGCAAACGTGGGAGGTAACAGCTCCATATACAGTGTTTCTGGACTTGCTACGGATTCTAGTGGCAATATTTATGTTGCGGATAGTCAAACCCATACCCTCAGTAAAATTACAGTCACCAACGGGGCAAAGAGTGCTCCCGTCATCATCGCAGGCACGGGAGCTGCTGGATACACAGGGGATAACGGTCTTGCATCCAGTGCCCAGTTTAATGCGCCAGCAGGAATAGCCATTGATAGCTACGACGACATTTATATTGCAGACATGGGCAACAACGTTATACGCAAAATAAGCAATGGCATTATCACTACCATAGCAGGCACAGGCACAGCAGGGTATAGCGGAAATAATTCCCCAGCAATCAATGCCAACCTCAATGCTCCTTATGGTCTCGCAATAGATACAAGCTTTGCACTTTATGTTACAGAACTTGGCAATCATACGTTACGCAGAATATTAGGCGGGAACATCAGCACACTAACAGGCACGGGAACAGCAGGATTTAGTGGTGATGGTCAGCTTGCAGGCTTGGCTCAGCTAAACTCACCGAGAGGTGTTGCAGTGGATAGCTTGGGCAATATTTATATTGCAGACACGGGTAACAGTCGTATCCGAAAACTGGAAAATTTATTTATCGACAGTGTTGCAAGTGTAAGCAGCCCCAGTGCTATTACCGTTGATAGAATTGATGATACGTTTGTTTTGGACAATGCAAATAAGCAAATTTTAAAATTCAACACAGGGGCAACGCACGGATCACAAAAAACTGTATCATGCATTGCCAATTCATTCGACACGGTGCAAACACTATGTTTTTTACTGCTATTGTTAGCAATTATTTTCAATGTAAGGAAACGTGAAGGGTATTAGTCACCTCTAAATATTGCTAGGACTGGCTTGAAAAAAGCTAAAAATCTTGGGCTTATCTGATAGGAAAAAGATGATTGAACCCAAGCTGGAAACACTCCCCATATCACACCAATGTTCTTTGCTGGGTGTGAGTAGGAGCAGCCACTATTATCAGTCTAGGGAGAACACAAACAAAGCAAACATCCCCATTTGCCAACATGAAATGTGCTGAAGGTTGACAAAAGACTTTTAATAGGTCTAATATAAGACTTGTTAAAAGGCTTCGGGAGGATATTATGGTTGCAACAGTGTTGGCAGATACAGTGATTAGTATTTCAGACCTCAAGCGAAATCCGATGGTTGCGGTGGCGCAGGGTGAGGGTTTTCCTGTTGCTGTGTTGAATAGAAATCATCCTGAATTTTATTGTATCCCGGCAGAAGCTTATGAGGCGATCCTCAATAGAATTGAGGATTTGGAGCTAAATGCTCTAGCAGATTTGAGAGTGAACCAAGAGCGAGTGCAAATGGATCTTGATGACCTTTAACCTTGAATTTGTGACTGATGCGCTCAAAGAATGGAACGTATTGGATCCAACCATTCAAAAGCAATTTAAGAAAAAATTAGCTGAACGCTTACAAAACCCAGAAATTATAGCATCTCGTCTCATTGGTTCAAAAAATCGTTATAAAATAAAGTTGCGCAGTGCCGGCTTTCGTTTGATTTATGAAGTTTACCAGCAAGAGGTCGTTGTATTGGTGGTCGCTGTAGGTAAACGCGAGCGCAATGCTGCGTATAAAGCTGCTGCGAAAAGGTAATATCAATATATAGCCTTTTTAAACCGGACAAGTTAATTGTCGGTAACCGGACACCGTAATTGTCGCTTAATATATAAGCTTGATAATAGGATATAATTGGATAATATCGAATCATAATGTTACTAATGGTTATCCAATAAAATGAATTTAACAACGCTAATTATCACGCCAGAATTACTAAGAATCATCTCAGAGATTGATGAGTTTAATGGCGGTTGGAAAGTACAAAACAATCATAATCCCGAATATCTTAGCAAGCTTCGTCATGTGGCTACGATTGAGAGCATTGGATCTTCGACTCGTATTGAAGGCTCAAAACTTTCTGATGATGAAATTGAGTCATTATTAGGGCAAGTCAGCGGACAATCCTTTAGCAATCGTGATGAACAAGAAGTTGTAGGTTATGCGGAAGTGATGGAAACGGTCTTTGATAATTTCGAACATATCCCTGTGACGGAAAACTATATCAAACAGTTGCATACGAGCCTACTCAGGCACTCGAATAAAGATGTGCGGCATAGGGGTGAATATAAAAAGCATTCCAACAGCGTTGAGGCTTTTGATGTAGCTGGGGAAAGTTTAGGGGTGGTCTTTGAAACGACTTCCGCTTTCGATACGCCTAAGCAGATGCAGGATCTCATTTATTGGGTAAGAGAGTCTTTAGAGGATAAAAGTTATCACCCTTTAATTGTGATTGCGGTGTTTAATGTAGTTTTCTTAGCTATTCATCCATTTCAAGATGGGAATGGCAGGCTTTCCCGGGTGTTGATTTCACTACTCATGCTTAAGTCTGGCTACGCTTATACGCCATACTCTTCGCTAGAAAGCATTGTTGAGAAAAATAAGGATGTTTATTACTTGGCCTTGCAAAGAACACAGAAAACACTCAAGGAAGAGGTCGATTGGTTACCCTGGTTGAACTTCTTTTTGCGTTCATTGAAGCGGCAGAAGGATCACTTAAAAGCAAAGGCGACTACGCTTGTATCATACAGCCATCTTTCTCAAGAGAGTGCTGTCATTATGCAATACCTTGATACACATATTAGGATTACTATTTCTGAGGCTTATGGATTAATTACCAATGTTTCTAAGCCTACTGTGAAAAATAGAATGGCTGAACTTTTGAGGCTTGGTATGATTGAGCGGCACGGTAAAGCTAGGGCCACTTGGTACAGTAAGCCTAACCAAATATAATACAGAACGATTTAGATAATAAAGGATGAGATAAAGGGTAAAAGGGAAGGTGATCTATGAGTGATATAGTCATGCGACAAAGGGAAATGTTACGGATGCTACCAAGAGCGCCGAGTAAAATTTCTACAACTGAAATACAGTAAAGGTCAGCTGAAGACGCAAATAATTATAAAGTATCGCAACGCACCCTTCAACGAGATTTAGAGAAGTTATCTAGCCCGTTTTCATTGGATTGTGATAAGCGGGGTAAACCTTATGGGTAGTCTTGGGGTTCACTATAAGGCTGTAGCACTGGATGTTTCAGGGATGAGTGGACATACAGCGCTAGATTTTTATTTGGCGGGAAAGCACTTAAAGTCGGCTCTTAAATTACCCTTAAAGCCAACATTAGCCGGAATGTAGCATTCACCTGGCGAGCGTTAGCTGGATCCCAAGCAGAAGCTTACAGAGCAAGCAGATGGCACTAATAAGCTAAAGGAAAAGGATTTAGAGACTGCAGCTTCTGGTTAAGAGGTTATAATGATGAGGTTGAAATTCTCGAACCAGTTCACCTACGCGACCAACTTTACCGCAGCGCAAAAGCCATGGTGCTCAAATACGAAAGTAAACCCACTCCACCGCACTAAGCTTTAAATTTTTCTTTTCCAGCGTGTATCAAGAGACGGTAGATGTCGCTTTATGCTTTATCTATTGCCAATAAGAGGCTATCAATGATGCAGAGGAAGAACTTCAACAACAGATAAATAAGGATATGGTGAATGTATGGACAATGCGCAAATAATTGAACAGCTAGAACAAGCAGGGCAGTATAAAGTCATTCAGCGTTTAACTGCACCGGATACCTATTGCCAAGGCAAGCCTTCCACGCCTCGTATTGGTATCGTTTTGGACACCGAAACCACAGGTCTGGATACTGCCAAAGACAAGATTATTGAGCTTGGTTTCATTGCTTTTGAATATGATGCAACCAGCGGTCAAGTCTACCGTGTTTTACACAGGTATGGTGGATTTGAAGATCCGCAAGAGCCATTATCTGATATTGTGAAGCAGATAACAGGTATTACCGATGAT
>JAUZRH010000283.1 GCA_030950555.1 Mariprofundus sp.
TTGGATTCAAGGCGCCAAATCAAGCGCATAGCAGGGCTATGTAACTGATTTGGCAACGCAGAATGCGGACTTATAGACCAGCAGAATTGGATGATTTATTCTTTCCGCGGCCCTTATATGGGTCGCCTCTACTTCTATACATTGACCTTACCGTCCTAACCGACATACTTACACCAAATCACAAGGCGAGGGGATGAATCGATGGGAAAGCAAATTTGTATCATTGGTGGTAGTGGATTTGTCGGAAGAGCTATTGCAAAGCAGGCCATAACAGCCGGTCACTTGGTAACCGTTGCGTGTCGCCACCCTGAACGCGCGCGTGATATGCTCGTAGAAGGCGTCACTCTTAAACAGGTGGATGTCGCTGATGGACGCGGCATAGATGAAGCCGTCAGCGGCTGTGATTGTGTAATCTACTTGGTTGGCCTGCTATTTGAACGCGGTCGTAACAGCTTTCAGGCAGCGCATATCGATGGTGTAGAACACGTCATCGCGGCTTGTCATCGCGCAGGTGTGGCGCAATATCTACACATGAGCGCACTTGGTGCCGGTAACATTCCGGATAGCCACTATGCCACCACAAAAGCTACTGCAGAAATCAGTGTAACAGACTCCAAACTGAATTGGACGATCTTTCGCCCATCCATTATCTATGGTGCCGGAGACTCCTTTTTTAATAAATTTAAAATGATGACACTCCTACCTGTCATTCCTCTGATCTGCGGCCAAACCCTCTTTCAGCCAGTCTGGGTGGAAGATGTGGCGCGCGCCTTTGTCGTTGCCATTAACAACCGCCACACCGCAGGGCAAACCTATGAACTGGCAGGAACAGAACAGTACAGCTTTGAGAAACTGCTACAGATGATGTTGGATGAACTGGCTATTTCACGCAAACTGCTAGCTGTTTCACCCACTATTGCCGGCTTGATGGCAGGTTTCGGTAGCTTACTACCCACCCCGGCACTCACCATGGATCAGCTGACGCTGCTAGAGCATGATAATATAGCTACGGGCGAACCTTTCCCCTCCTTGTTCGGCGCACCGGCACAGCTAGAGCACGTACTGCCTACCTTTATCCATGGCAATCAGGTCGAAACACTGCAATATCAGATGGATCTATCACGGCAGTGCTACCGTAAGGGCAGCGTTTGACTATTTCTCTGCTAGCAGCCATCGCTGCAGCCTACCTTCTCGGTGCTATCCCCTTTGGTTTGCTCCTAAGCAGGGCCATCACAGGGCTGGATCCACGTCAGCATGGCAGTGGCAATATCGGCGCCACCAACGCCTTACGCACGGGCGGCAAGATGGTGGGTGCATTAACCTTATTAGCTGACATCATCAAAGGCGTCATTCCCGTAACTCTAGCCATCTATAGCGAGCTATCAGAAGTGTGGATTGGCACTATTGCTGCGGCCACCTTTATCGGCCATATCTATCCTGTTTATTTGCGCTTTCGTGGTGGTAAAGGGGTCGCAACCATGCTGGGTGTAATGCTGCCCTGGCAACCATGGGTAGCGTTGGCTGGCATCGTTCTTTGGTATGTTATTATGAAACTTAGCCACTATGTTTCACTGGCCTCGATTTTAGCCGCCATCGCACTGCCTCTTACTATTTTTTTAACCGGCGGTTCTCTTCCTGCACTTTTAGTCGGCATGCTTATCGCATCCTTGGTTACCCTGAAACATGCATCCAATATTAAACGACTGCTGGATGGTACAGAATCAACAACCCGTAAAAAAGAGGAATCTAAAGCGTGAATAGAAACAGCACCATCAGCACCTTTACCGAGACATTTTGCACCAGCCATAACGGGAGTCGCTTATGAAATTCAACCACATCCTACTCTCAGCAGTGATTGCCCTGCTACTGCTTGCACCGGCTCATACAGTGCGAGCAGCCACCATCACAACGCAAGTCGACATCGCCTCGCTCAAGCCGAATCTTCCACAGCCTTATATTGTTAAAAAAGGTGATACCCTCTGGGATATTGCCAACTATTTCTTTAAAGAGCCTATGCGCTGGCTCAATATATGGGAAAAGAACTTATATATTACCAATCCAGATCTCATCTATCCGGGTAACCAGTTATGGTTTAGCCCTGATCGTCTAAGTGGCTTAAGCACTGTTAGGCCAACACCACAAGTCATTATTAAACCAGTTCAACGCATGCATGAAAATAACAATTCCGCTTTACTATTAACAGCCCTTGAACGACAAGACTTTATTAATCCCGCGCAGGAAAATGGCATCGGCTATATTTTAGCCTCGCAGGATGAGCGGCTTAATTTCGCTGTACATGATCGCATCTACATGAAATTAAATAAGCCGGCGGCAATAGGCACGCTGTTTGATGTTTTCCGCACTGCCGATCCTGTTATCAGCCCCAAAACGGGTAAAAAACTCGGTCTACTGGTTGAACACCTTGGCCAGATCAGCGTCACCTCACACGACGGTAATATTTACAGGGGCGTTATTATCAAAGCTTTTGCTGAGATCGCTCGCGGTGACCGCTTAAAACCAGCCCACATCATTGACCCGCATCTTCAACCGATGCAAGCAGAACATCCACTAAGCGGTACCGTCATGTATATACGAAACGGTGCCTTTGAAGCCGGTCAAAATCAGGTTATCGGCATAGATATTGGCCAACAACAGGGCTTAAAAGCCGGTACAAAACTATCAATCATGCGTGCCGGCCGCATCACCACTGACCCTCTCTCTGCGGAAAAAATACAACTACCTCAGGAAAAAGTAGGTGAGGTATTAGTACTCGCCATACAAGAGAAGGCATCTGTCGCACTGATCACCAGCTCCACCCACCCTGTCAATATTGGTGACATCATCATAGGCAAACCAACCGAATAACACATTAACGCCAGCATGATGTCTGATTCCAGACTAAACTGGCTGCGCCTCTCTATGGTTCGTGGTATTGGCCCGATGCTTGGCAACCGACTCATCAGCGCTTGCGGTAATATTGAAGCCCTGTGGCAGATGTCGACAAAAGAGCTACCACCTATTGATGGTATGGGTCCACAACTGCTAACGGCCTTAAAGAATAGCTCTAGGCAACAAGCTGAGCAGCTATTCAGGCAATGTAAAACAGCTCAGATCAACCTTCTGTGCCCCGACGATACTGACTGGCCTCCCATGCTCCGTAGCATTGATGATGCACCGCTAATACTCTTTTACCGAGGCAATGCCGAGCGCCTTTCTCACCAACCGATGCTCGCTATTGTCGGCGCACGTCATGCCAGCGCTGAAGGCAAACTACTTACCCGTCGCTGGAGTCGTTACTTCGCAGAACGGAAACTGGCAATCATTAGCGGCATGGCCTTCGGCATCGATTCATCCGCGCACGGCGGCGCTCTGGAAGCGCATGGCATCACCATCGCAGCACTAGGTTGCGGACTGCAATGCTTGAATGAACAACAGCAGCGACAGGTTGCGGCTATCGCAAAAAATGGCTGTGTTATCTCCGAATTTCGACCCGATCAATCAGCCCGACCCGCCCATTTTCCGCGTCGCAACAGGCTTATTGCCGCCCTGGCCCAGGCCACGCTGGTCATGGAAGCCGATATTCGTTCAGGCTCTCTGATTACTGCTCGTCATGCGGCAAGTTACGGGCGTGACCTGTTCGCCGTACCTGGCTCCGTTTTAAGTGGTAATCATGAGGGTTGCCACCAACTCATTCGCGATGGTGCTATGCTGCTGGAAAAAGCCGAGCAACTGCTCTGTGAAATAAACTACCATGAAGATGGGCCTGACAAACATCCACATGCTGATAAAATATACCATGCTGCCGATAAGTTTGAGGCGGAGATATTGACTAAAATGGCTGGCCAAGCCGTACACCTGGACCTGCTGGCTGAAACTTGCAGCTTGACCCTACCCGAGCTTTCCACCATCTTGCTGCGCCTTGAGTTGCAGGGCGTTATTGAGCGCCTACCAGGAAGCCGCTATGTATTAGCGATGGAGTTGAGTAATAGATGAGTGCAGTCGTAGTTGTGGAGTCTCCCGCCAAAGCAAAAACAATCGAGAAATATCTTGGCAAAGGTTATAAAGTACTGGCTTCTTACGGCCATGTGCGCGCTTTTCCAAAAAAGGATGGTTCAGTTGATCCTGAACAGGATTTTGCGATTAAGTATGAAATCATCCCTGACAAAAAGAAACGCTTGGATGCCATAGATAAAGCTTTAAGCAAGGCCGACACCTTGATTCTCGCGAGCGATTTGGATCGCGAGGGGGAAGCCATTGCCTGGCATGTGGCTGAAGTGTTGCGCGAACGAGGCTCTCTTGAAGGCAAGCAGATTCAACGGATCACCTTTAATGAAATCACTAAAAAAGCCATTCAACAAGCTGTCGCCAACCCCGGTGAAATGGACATGCAGCTTGTTGATGCCCAACAAGCACGCAGTGCACTCGACTACTTAGTGGGGTTCACACTCTCGCCACTGCTCTGGCGCAAAGTGCGCAGTGGTCTCTCAGCTGGGCGTGTACAATCCGTTGCTCTGCGCCTGATCTGCGAGCGCGAAGAGCATATCCGCGCTTTTGTTCCCAAAGAGTTCTGGACTATTGATTCCCTCTGTCAGCTAAGCAGTAACCGTGATGGTAGTGACTTCGATGCGCAGCTGTTTGCCATCGATGGTGAAAAGCTAGGGAAATTTGCAATCACCGATGGTGTATCGGCCAAAACCATGGCACGCAAGGTCGCAAAAGGTGATTTCAAAGTCACTTCTGTAAAAAAGAAGCAGGCACAACAGCAACCATCCCCACCCTTTATCACAACCACACTACAGATGGATGCGGCACGAAAATTAGGTTTTACCGCACGAAAAACCATGCAGGTTGCTCAGAAGCTATATGAAGGCATTGAGGTGGACGGCGAGCCAGTCGGTCTGATCACCTATATGCGTACGGATTCACTTACCCTATCCGAAGATGCACTGATAGATATACGCAAGCATATTGAGAAACAATATGGCAACAAATACCTACCCGACAAAGCGCGCCATTTTAAAACGAAAAGCAAAAATGCTCAGGAAGCGCATGAAGCGATCCGCCCCTCTTCGATTGAACGTACGCCGGAAGCTATGCGCTCCTCTCTCGACCCTGATGCATGGAAGCTCTACCAGCTTATTTGGAAACGAACACTGGCTTCACAGATGGCTGTTGCCCTGCTCGATCAGGTCAGTGCCGATATCGAATCAGGCAGCTTTTTGCTGCGCGCTACCGGTTCAACCCTCGCTTTTGCCGGTTTTCGCAAGCTCTATATTAAAGGCACCGATGAACCTGCCAAACAAGAGGGTGAGCGCCTGTTGCCGCCACTTGTGGAAGGCGATGCCATCACCATCAAACAAGCCGATGCCAAACAACATTTCACCGAACCAAAGCCCCGCTTTTCTGAAGCAACTTTGGTCAAAGCCCTCGAAGCCGATGGCATTGGTCGCCCCTCTACTTACGCCAATATTCTTAATGTGTTGCGCGTCCGTCAATATGTAGAGATGGAGAAGAAACGCTTTGTACCGACCGATGTAGGCGAGTGGGTTACCAAATTCTTAGTAGCCTCCTTCTCTGATATTATCGCTCCCAAGTTTACCGCTGGCGTCGAAGATCGCCTCGATGCCGTCGCACGTGGCGAAGAGGGCTGGAAACCCATTCTACGCGAGTTCTGGCAGCCGTTTAAAATAGCAGTTGATCAAGCGCTAGAAGCAGAACGACCCGCCGAAGAGACCGATGAAGTATGCCCTGATTGCGGCAAGCCTCTGGCGATTAAATTAGGCCGCTATGGTAAATTCATGGCTTGTACAGGCTACCCACAGTGTAAACATGCCAGCCCTATCGGTGGCAGCAAAGAGCCAGAAGCGGTGGAACTCTCCGATGAAAAGTGCGACCTCTGTGGTGAGCCTATGGCCATCAAACACGGTCGCTTTGGTAAATTCCTAGGTTGCTCCGCCTACCCTGCCTGCAAAAACATCCAGCCGCTGGAAAAACCAGCCGACACCGGTATCAACGGCCCTGAATGCAACAAAGGCACTTTTTTGGAGAAAAAATCACGCCGGGGAAAGATTTTCTACTCCTGCGCCACCTATCCCAAGTGCAAAAATGCCCTTTGGAATAAACCCATTGACCGCCCTTGCCCTCAATGCGGCGCCCCTTTTGTAACGCAGAAAACAACCAAACGCAGCGGCACCGAACTTGTTTGTGCCAAAGAAGGTTGCAACTGGAAAGAGCAAGTAGAACCACCCGAAGCCAGCTGATGATGCATATTCTTGCATAGCGATGGGTATAATAGTGATTCAAGAGCCAATTGCAAAACTCTGGGTGGATGAGCGGCAATCCCACTTTGAGTCCATTTTTGAGGTGGAATGAGGTGCATGGTGGTTCCATGGAGCAAACACCAGCGCGGGTTGGGCCAAAGTGGGGCCGCCGATCGCCGCTCACGGGTTTTGCAATTGGCTCTAAAGGATGCCGTTTTAAACATAAACTAGCTGAGCTTTGGACGCAATCAGGTATAATGATGAGGAATAGCCATTTCAACGAGAGGATCGTGTCTTTCCTCTGCATTTTTTAAATCTATAGCAAGGCCAGCCAACGGTCTTTATTGATACGGTACAAAACATGCTTACTGAGAGGGTGACCTGCGGCAATAGTAGGATGGAAAAAGTTTTGAAAGCTATCTTTCATGTTGAGCCGCTGCATGACGGCTATCGAACGAAGATTGGTGCGTGGTGAAAAAGCACACACTTCTGATATATCCAGCCTATTAAAGGCAAGATTT
>JAUZRH010000284.1 GCA_030950555.1 Mariprofundus sp.
CTATGCGCTTGATTTGGCGCCTTGAATCCAAACTTCTATCCTGCGCATAACCTGGATACTTTATTCTTTCCGTGGCCCTAAACCTTCTCATGCGCGCCGCTATTTCCGACATTTTTCTATGACGAAGTTACAATTTTTATTGCAACAATTATATGCTATCAAGCAAAGGATTTTTATGACAACGCATCATCGATATTTGCCTATATTCGCGGTTATGATAGGCACGATTTTAACGCTACCTACGGCTGCCATCGCAAGCGAAAAATCACTGCCAGTGTGGGAATTTGGTGTAGGTGCTGGCCTCGCTTCATTACCTCAGTATATGGGTAGTGATGAGCGCTATACTCTGGCAGCTCCCTTACCATTTCTTATCTACCGTGGTGAACGGATCAATCTGGATCGAAGCGGTTTAAGGGCGAAACTATTTGATATTGATGGCCTCTCTATCGATGCCAGTTTAGGTGCAGGGCTACCTGTTAGAAATAGCAATAAAGCCCGCATCGGCATGGACTCGCTAGCCATTAGCTTCGAGGCCGGTCCGCGCATCAATTGGACACTAGCCTCAAGCATTCACTCTTCTGTGAGCTTTCGACTGCCATGGCGAGCAGGCATGGATATCAAAGGAAAATATATTGGTTGGATCAGTGAACCCGGCTTCATCATAGAGTACGCACCACGAAAAGATCTGAATTTTCGCATTAGTCCAACAGCACTCTTTGCTTCTGAAAAATACAACGCACGATATTACAGTGTCGCACCACAGTATGTGACGGCCAAGCGCGCCGCCTATCGCGCCACGGCCGGCCTACACTCTCTATCAATCGGCACCTCAGCTACGTGGGCTATCAATGATCATCTACGCGCTTTTGGTACGATTCGCTATCGCAATCTCACGGCTGGTGTTATCGCTGGCAGCCCACTGGTGAAAACACCCCACTATCTCTTTGCAGCCATAGGCTTTGCCTGGAGTTTCTATCAATCAGACGCGCAAACCACGAGCAAGCTCGAAGATGACCTTCCATGATTATTTCTTTCTCTTGTCTTGGAACCGCGCGATCCACTAAACGCTTCTAATTTCAGGCTTCCCTTTTAAGACGGGAATCCATGCTTTTGATGTTAGGCAGAACGTTTATTTTGATGTGGATTCCCGATGCAACCCGCGGGAACGCCGCTCAAGCTTCCCGTGAAGTACCTGCCCCCGCGAAGGCGTGGGGCGGGAATCCGTGGTCTTGTGCTTTAGCTGTGCTGTATGGAATAGCGCGGCTAAAGCCGCAGGGTTAGGGCCACGGAAAGAATAAAGTACCAGATAATGCGCAGGATAGAAGTTGGATTCAAGACGCCAAATCAAGCGCATAAGCAAGCCCTGAATGGGCGCGATAGCCTACTGCCTTTAATCGTAACTCTGTGGCAACGCAGAATGCGGACTTATAGACCAGCACATGGATGATTTATTCTTTCCGCGACTCTTACACTTTTAGTAGTGCCGCTACTTGCCTGTGGAGTTCTGGGTTAGAGGCTAGAATATCACCCTTCTTCAAATCAACCGTAGTTTGATCCAGTCCTGTTGCCATACCACCGGCTTCCTGCACTAGCAGATAACCTGCAGCAATATCCCATGACTTCAGACCCGCTTCCCAATAAGCATCCAAACGGCCAGCAGCCACATAAGCCAGATCAAGTGCCGCTGAGCCACCTCGGCGAAAACCGTCCATCGAGCGCATACAAACATCCATGCGTTGCTGATAAAGGTCCATATTTTCCCGTTGATACGATGGAATACCTGACGCAAACAGTGCGTGATCCAAACGTTTCTCAGCACTGACTCGCAAACGTCTACGATTTAAAAATGCCCCACCGCCATTGCGCGCTTCAAAGGTTTCATCTCTGATCGGATCATGAATCACGGCCAACAATGGCTTACCCAGTTTCCAGGCCGCAATCGAGACGGCAAAATGGGGGTAGCCATGGATAAAGTTGGTCGTGCCATCAAGTGGGTCAATATACCATTGAACATCTGCATCCGGATTAATCGAGCGGGTCATCTCTTCGCTGACAATACCATGATCTGGATAATGTTTGGTGATCTCCCTGATAATCAATGCTTCGGCGCTTTGATCTATATCTGTCACATAATCACGATCTGACTTCTCTTTCACTTTCAAATCGGCGCGTTCATCATAAGCGCGGACAATTAAATCTCCCGCCTTTCTGGCAGCCCTAACGGCAACGTACAACATGGAAAACTCCTGACAAAGCTGATATCGAACAGGTAAATTGTTCAACCCGAACTTTATCACAGCTAGCATATAATAGCAGTCATCTCTGATGACTTACGCCATCGTCATATTATTGGCGCTTACCACTAAGGGTAAGTACGGCTACTATCGCTGTTACAGAGGGTCGATCAAGGGGAGTTCGAATGCAACAAGGGCGGGACAATGGCTGGCTCCTAAAACAGCCATCACTTTCAGGCAGTTCGCTTCGTCGTGCACTGCGAACACAAACATGGTTCAAACTGCTACTTGCCCCTCTCTGTCTGCTCTATTTATGGCTGGATGGGATTCACTTCAGCCATTTTCAACAACCATTCATCATCATTGCAGCACTCTACTTATGCTCTAGCGCCCTGAATCTTGGGATCACCCAGCGCCTTTCGTTATCGATACTAATCACCATCGCTAGTACATTTGATATTTTTTTAATCGGCTTTGCCATGCTCGTTGATGGTGGGCAAGCCAGCGGTTTTTATTTTATTTTTCTAGCTGTAATTTTTAGCAACAGTCGTCATTTTGGCAAACCTATGATGATCTGCAGTCAAATAGGTACAATCATTGGCTTGCTTACCGTTACAGCCTGTGCTGATTTTTATCTGCAAACAGGTGCCAACCCCTCACTCTTTTTTTGGCAACTGGCCAGTTTGATAATACTGCCCCTCTATCTCTACGCTGAACAGTCCAAACATCGGGAGCCAAAGCCAGTCAATACCAATAACGACGGTGACTTAGCGGATAAAAGTCCCCTACCGTTATTTACCTTTGCATTGAACAGTGATCACACCCCTTGTTTAATCTACAGTAATCACGCCACCGATGAGCTACAAACCCCGTTCAGTCACCCCCAGCAAGGAAAGCCGGTTACGCAGCTCTTTCTGACCAATGATCACCAAGAGGTCACCCAATTTTGCCAACAACTCTTATGTAACGAAAACCAACAGCTGCCGAATACCACTCAGCACACCTACCTTCGCGGGCGTAACAAACAGGGCCATCACTGCATGTTCAGCTGCACAGGCAAACGTATATTCCACAATCATCGCTGGATTGGCATCTGTCAGATCACGGATATTACAGCCCTACAAACCGAAGATATACAACTCGCTCACACCCTTAAAGAGAGCCATATCAGAACTTCATTTGCTTCTATCGTTCATGATTTCCGCAATGTATTAAATAATATCATAGGCTACGCCGAACTACTACAAATGAGCTGTGAAGATGAAGATATCAAACAGAAATCAGAGTCGATCCTTACTGCGGGAGAACGAGGCTCGGATCTGATTACAAAACTACTAAAACAGAGCCGCTGCTCAGCGAGCCAGCATAGGGTGACGCCAACTAGCAGCAAAAGCTTGGTCACATCGATCAGTTATATCCTCAATATTGCCCGGATGCAGCTTCCAGTCCATATTAAATTAAACTATCACATTGATAAAAGCATCACTGCTATGACTATTTCAACACTTGAGCTAGAGCAGATTCTGATAAGCTTAATAGACAATAGCTCCCAGGCAATCAACGCTAGCGATGGACTGATCGAGATTGATATCACGAACGACCTTCAACAGAAAAACACATTATGCATCATGGTCAGTGATAATGGTTCAGGCATTGAAGCACAGGACATCACCTCGATCAGCAAGCCTTTTTGGAGTAAACACGACCGCATGGGACTAGGCCTAACCATGGTCGATCGCATACTCAAACGTCTTCAAGGCAATATGGTCATTGACTCTGCGGTCAATCATAAAACTACCATCACCATACAGATACCAGCGGAAAAAAATCGAACTGACTCTCCACCGCAGCCTACCGCCATAACGACGGGTAGCGCACAAAACATGCCTGAAAAACATCACTGCTTAATTGTTGATGACGTCCCTGATATTCTGAAAGTCCATCAAGCTCTGTTAAGCTATATGGGCTATAGCTCCGAAACAGCGATCAATGGAGAGATCGCCCTACAACAATACCGACAATCACCGCAAAGCATTGATCTGATCATGACCGACTATAATATGCCCGTCATGAATGGCCTTGAGTTAATTAAAGCGATTCGCTTATTTGATCAGCACGTCACCATACTGATGGTTACCGCTTACGCTGAAGACCATCACCTACAATGCGCGAACTACTGCGGCGTCCACATTATTAGCAAGCCAATCACCCTAGAGGCATTGGCCGAAGCCATCGATCATATTTAGCCCCCTGTCTCAATATGCTGGCACTTTTCACAAATAAGCTTTGCCACTATCTTTTTACTGCCTCTAGGCCCTAGCTTAGCAAGCGTCAGTGAACCGCCCCAAACGCAACCCGTATCCAGCCCTAAGACATGCTTCTGATTGGCAACCAAACCATTGGCAGCCCAGTGACCATAAACAACATGGCAATCATCACGCCAAGCCAACGCTTTATGTTTGAACCAGCCATACTCTTTTTTACCACTACTGGAGCCCGCGCGCACATCCCAATTAAAATAGCCATCCTGCGTACAATACCGAGAACGCGTCAACACGGCTGCCGTAAAGAATAGCCGTGCAGGATCACCTTTCGCCGGCTCTGATGTTGGAAATTTCATCCCGTGCAGCTGCTTGCAGAAAACTTGCCACTGCTCATGTTGTAACTTTTTCTCTACAGCCCGCGCTCGTTTTTGGGCTTTTTTCAACGACCAACCTGGATGCAAACCGGCATGTACCATGCACCAGTTTAATCCAGCATCATAATGAAGTAGCGGGCGAAAACGGAGCCATTCAATCAACGATTCACAATCTTCAGCGTTTAACACTGCAGCCAAAGTGTCATGATGGTAAGCTTGGCCACCGGCATACTGTTCCAGAAGGTGTAGATCATGATTGCCAAGTACACAGACCGCCGATTGACCAAGACTTTTCAAAAAGCGCAGGGTATTCAATGAATCAGGACCACGATTCACCAAGTCACCGACACACCATAGTGTATCGTAATCAGGGTCGAAAGAGACCTTATCCAATAGTTTTCTCAGCGCTGCATAACAACCCTGAATATCACCTACAGCATAAACAGCCATCAGGCTATTTATTGACCATCAACTGCGGCCAATAATTGCGGAATAAAGGCACTGAATTCAGCCGCCATCATCGCAAAATCGGCGTCAAAACGCGATGCATCATCATCGCCACCCTGATCGCTCGCTTCATCAACAATCGCGGTATCAAACTTCATCCGTTTAGCCGAAAGATCATCACTAAGCACAAACGAGATACGCTCTCGCCAATTCAATGCCAGTTTTGTGACCGTAAACCCTTCGGCCACATGAGCACGCACCTCATCTGACATCACATCGACATTTTTACACCGCACCACCGCACTGCTACCTGCATCATGTAATTCACACTCCTCACCAAAAGAAAAATCTGCTGGCAGAGAGTTTTCATGCATTAACCAACCAGTCATCGCAGCTTCTGGTGACTGTTCAGTAGCAGGCATCACAACAGGCAGCATCGTTAAACTTTTATTCAACATTTCAATCACTTCATCGCACTTACGCGCACTCGAGGCATTAATCACCAACCAACCGGAAGCAGGGAGAATACATGCAAAGGTATGCGAAGCCCGAACAAAAGCGCGCGGTAACAACTCAGCGAGAACCTGATCCTTGATATCAGCTTTCTCTTTACGGGTAGGCGCTCGGCCCGCCTGTTCCACTTCAAGCACCTTCTCTTCCACCAACTCTTTAACCAATGATGATGGCAAAACCTTATCTTCACGGCGTAGACAGAACATCAAATTACCCGTCGTTTCATGAACCAGCATCTGTCCACTCTGCCCCAAGGGCGCCGACCAACCGCTGCTACTCATCTCCATCTGACCGCAAGGACGGGCCTGTTTTTTCTCCAACTGCTCATGCAACTGCTGCCCCGTAAGCTTAAAAGGCTCTTCAAAACGGTAAAATTGGATATTTCTAAACCACATATAAATATTCCTATTGGAGCGATGTATTGGCTAGGAGACTACCTGCAAATGACAAACCTACTACGTAAAATCGAACATTGACCGTATTCCCACGCAAATCGATAAGCATCTCCTAAGGGTCGCAATGTAGCAAAACCCGCCCGTTTCACAATACTTTTGAACTGGATTCCCGATTTAACCCTCGGGAAGCAAGTGGCGGCGTTCCCGCTACGCGATAGGGTTAGCCAAACAACCAAAATCGAGTCTGGTTGATTCGGGCAGTCTAATGAATCCTGTCGTGCAGCGGGAACACCACTACAGAAGGCTCCCTGCCATACAATCAGTCACCTGATAGGTATTCCCACTTTAAGGATGACTAAAAAGACAAAAAATGGGAACGGAATGGTAACAAATACCCCCGTGTATTTCGACAGCCTAGGTCAGGGATTGCTGAAATGGAGGGTGGGTGGTCCATCCTTGTTGATGGTTGCTTGTAAGCCAATGCGCTTATAATTATAGCGCTCTTTATCATCCTTTAGTTTTAGCATGCGGTCAGGTTCACCAAAGCGGGCTTTCAGGCTTTTAGCCGTGAGCACGAGGTTGGGGATGAGCGTCAGTTCAGAGACAATCGTGTTGCGGACATAGCGACTGTCTTCCGGGGCAAGGTTCATGCGGGCTACCAGATTTTGATATTGATGGGGAATGGTTGCACGTGTTTCAATCTCCTCAAGCTTTGTCTGGGTGATGTTGAGCAGCAGTACAACTTTTGTATGATCAGCAATAGCGGGGAAAAAAGCTTCCATTTTCAGCCCTGCCCTTGGATCTTCTTTGGGGTAAATATAAAGGGCTACATCACTTTTACTTTTTAGGATGAATTCAGCTTGCTTCAGGTTCGTCTTGCCCAAGGTGATGCCCATAACATGTAGCTTCCCTTGTGTATCAATATGGGTTTTTTGTTTGCTATCGCCATGCTGTTGGTAATTGGAGCTACTCCAAAAAAATAGAGCGGCTGTCGCAACAGCAACGGCCAATAGCATCCATAGCCCAATATGGTCAGTCGTTGGTGAGTATGATTTTGGCATGGGTGTTTCTCCTGCACAGGGGGTCGATAAAGTAGTTGTTGTATGTTTTAAGCTAGAGAGTGTGCTGCTATTGATCGTTTATCAAGGGCTGGTACGACTGTTGGCTTAGGGTGCGCCGTATGGGTAATATATGTTGAAGACTCATAGATAGCGCGTACATATTGAGATTAAGGAAGGTGGCGGTCCATTCGGGATTGGCGGCCAATTCACCACAGACAGAGAGAGGGATAGCTGCTTTTTTTGCGGCGATGGCTGTAAGCTGGATGAGCTGTATAATGGCTGGATGGTTGGGTTGATAGAGTTTTGCGACCTCTTCATCGGAACGATCGGCAGCCAGCGTATATTGAATCAAATCATTGGTGCCAATGGAAAAAAAGTCGCTTACCTCTGCAAGAGCATCAGCGATTAAAGCTGCCGCAGGTACTTCAATCATGCTACCGATAGAAAGAGGCGTGTGAAAGCCGAGTTCGGCGCGGATTTTTTCGGCAATAGCGCGCAGCTGTATAACCTCATCACAGTTACTTACCATGGGGATGAGGATATGCAGTGGTCCCTTTTCGCCTGCGCGTATAAGCGCACGTAGTTGTGTATGTAGCAGTGCTGGCCAATGAAGCAGAAGGCGTATGCCGCGTAAGCCCAGGGCTGGATTGGCACCGCTAAAACGATTTTCGGTGATTAGTTGATAGAGCCAAGCTTTATCGCCACCAATATCAAGCAGGCGAATGGTTAAAGGTTTGCCATCCAAGCGGTCCAGCAGGCGGCAATAGTAATCAAATTGAAACGCCTCATCGGGAGGCTCAGAGCGGTTTAAAAAAAGGAATTCGCTACGGTAGAGGCCTATGCCATCGATACCAATCTCATCGATGGTGTCCAATTCTTCGATAAACTCGATGTTTGCCATCAGCTTCATCTCACGCCCATCCATGCTACAAGAGGCTTGTGAAGCGTAATTGGCTAAACCTTGGCGATTAACTGAGAGTGTTTTACACTGTTGTGTGTAATGCGTCTTTTCGGTGCTACTTGGGTTCGATATCCAGTGGCACTTCTCACCATCCAGCACAAGCGTGCTGCCATTTTCAATCTCTTTAAGTATCCCTGTGGCGCCAACGAGCGCTGGCAGGCCAATGCCACGTGCGACAATAATATTGTGTGCATCAGCCCCGCCCTGTTCGGTAATGATGCCGGCAATCCCTTGTCGCCAGATACGTACAATATCGCTGATAGAAAAATCTTCGCAAACATAGATAATGGGGGTATCCATGGCGTGGCTTGTGGGTAGAAATTCTATCGGCTTTCCCAATAGTTGGCTGAGAATACGCTGCCCTATTTGTTCAACATCATTCTCGCGGCTGCGCAGGTAAGCATTTTCAGACTGTGTGAAAACTGTTTTAATGGCATCCATCTGCTGTCGTAGTGCCCACTCGGCATTGATGGATTGTTTTATGATACGTTGGGTTGTTTGCACGATCAGCTCTGGGTCATCGATCATCATACGATGGGCATTGAGTACCAATAAAGGCTCTTCAGAACCCAGCTTTCGCAGATGGTTACGTTCTAAATCAAGTTCTGCAGCCGATATTTTGACGGCTTGTTGTAAACGCGCGATTTCTTGTTTTATGGTAGATTCACTCAGGTGAAGCTTAGGAATGGTGGGTTGTCCATGTTCAAATTTGCGTGCGTAGCCGATAATAATACCCGCGCTGGAAGCAACAGCCTCGCCTCGGCAGCGGCATAGCATAGAGATGGTCATTCGCTCTCACCAAAACGATCATTGACTAATGTTTCTATAGCATTCAAGGCTTCCTGCGCATCATCCCCGGTTGCGATAACAGTCAAATCCGTGCCTTTGCATGCTGCCAACATCATAATGCCCATGATACTTTTGCAATTAACATTTATACCATTGAGATTTAACTCGATTTCACAGGTAAACCGACTGGCTTCAGTGGCGAGCTTGGCCGAAGCACGGGCATGGAGGCCGAGTTTATTGCAGATATGAATAGCGCGTTCAGACATGCGTTTGTGCCGCCTGAAAATCAGATGCCATGCAGATATACTGACGTCCTGCCGTGACAACGAGGGTGGCTAGATCCGCGACACTATCTACCTTGTCACGCATGCTGGCAGCTTTAATGAGCAGCGGAAGATTAAAGCCAGAAACAACTTCAACCTGTCCTTTTTGTAAGCAGCCCATAGCGATATTACAGGGGGTGCCGCCAAACATGTCGGCCAGCAGCAGGACGCCGCTACCTACATTACAGGCGCGGATTTTCATCTGCAGCTGGCTTGAAAGTGTCTCTGCGTTGTTTTCATCGGTGATGTCTAATGTGGCAATAAGAGGCTGCTCTCCAAGAATGTGCTGCAGCACCTCTTTCATCTGGCTGGCAATATGGGCATGGCCAATGAGTACAATGCCGATCATGTGAATGTCTCTATGCTGCTCTCTGTATCCCAGCGGTACACAACACCTAGCTCGCGGTGTTGAATGGTTGGGATTAAACCGCCTTGGCTTTGAATCCATAGTGCGATCCGTTCGGTCATATAGACAGAACGATGACGGCCGCCACTACAGCCGATTGCTAAGGTGAAATACTGTTTGCGCTCTTTTTTCATTAACGGCCAGATCATCTCTAACCAACGTTGAATGTGTCGCTCAGCTTCATTTACAGCCGGATAGGATTGTAAAAAGGCTGCTACCTCTGGATCACAGCCGGTTTTTAGTCGTAATTCAGGCATATAGTGGGGGTTGGGGAGAAAACGCATATCAAAAACGACATCAGCTTGGGGTGGTAGACCATTTTTGTAACTAAAAGAGACGACGCTGCAGGCCATGTTTGTCGTTGTTGCGGCAGGTTTCTTCCAGAATAGATCGACCTTTTCAGCGAGTTCATAGGGGGTCAGATGGCTAGAATCAAGGATAAGGTCGGCCATGTCCCGGATAGGTGCCATGGTTTCACGTTCTTGACGGATAGCATGCATAAGGTCTTTACTGTTTCCAAAGGGATGGCGCCTTCGTACAGTTGAGAAGCGCCGTTGCAGTACCTCATCCTCGCCTTCGATAAAGAGGATTTTCCATTCGTCAGATACGACTACCGCGGCGATAGCTCGATGCAGCGCTTCAGTGCTCATGCCACTACGCGCATCAAGACAGACGGCGGCAGGCATTTTTCTAAGCTGCATACTAACGGACCAGTCATGCAACATCTCTACGGGCAGGTTATCGGTGCAGAAAAAGCCGCTATCTTCAAGGGCATGTAAAACGGTGCTTTTTCCGGCCCCAGATAGGCCGCTAATAAGTAGCATGATTATCCTCCACGATTGATGCGGTTCTGTAGGGACTGAACAAAGTCTTCGCCGCTGTTGATCCCGCGGTGTTTAAGTAGTTGGTTTCTGGTAGCCACTTCTACCAATACAGCCAGTGAACGACCTGAGCGAATGGGAATGGGAACGCGGGGTATATTGACCCCTAGAATATCGGTGCCGCTCTCTTCACCAAGCACTCTATCTTCAGGTGCAAGTTGTTCCCACGGTACCAGCTCCACCACCAAGCTTAAGCGTTTGGCATCGGTGATTGCTGCTGCTCCGTAGAGGTCACGAATATTGAGAATGCCGAGGCCGCGCACTTCCATATGATAGCGTAGTGTTTCAGGGCTGCGACCCACGACAACACCGGGACTTTTGCGGGAAAATTCTACCATGTCATCAGCAATCAGGCGATGTCCCCGGGAGATAAGTTCAAGGCCTATTTCGCTTTTGCCAATACCGCTGCTGCCTGTAATGAGCACACCCAGACTAAAAATATCCATGTAAACGCCATGTTGGTAAATCGTGGGCGCCAGATAATGGGAGAGAAAAAGCGTCATATTGGTCATAAAGCTGGAGGAAGGGAGCTCGGAGGAGAGAAGCGGAGTGTCAGTGCGGCGTGCTGCTTCGAGTATAATGGTTGGAGGGGTGAGGTTGCGCGTCACAATCACCGCCGCCATACGCAGGTCAAACACCATGTTGACGACCTGGTGCTGTTCTTCAGTGCTGCGAGTGGCGAGATATTCTAATTCAGTCTGGCCGATAACCTGCAGCCTATAATCACTGAGGTTCTTGGTGAAGCCTGCAAATGCCAGCGATGGTTTTTGGATGCGAGCATGGTCAATATAGCGATCGAGTCCAGTTTCACCCTCTAATAGACGCATTTTTGCAGCACTGCCCTGTTTGGTCAGTATTTCACGTATCGTGATACGCTGCCTGCGCTTCATTCTTTGGCAGCAATCCCTTCACGAAATAGCAGGCAGAGTGCCTCATTGCTGCTGGCTTGCATGACCTGCTCGCGGAAGCTCTGTTGTTGTAGGTTGCGGGCCAGTTGTGCTAGTAGTTCCAGATGGCGACGGTCATCGCTATCAGGTACGAGTAGCAGGACAATAATATGGACGGGTTGGCCATCTATGGCATCAAAATCAACGCCGCGCACATGGCGAGCCAAGGCTAGCATGGGGGCGGCGAGATCTTGCATACGGCCATGGGGGATTGCAACCCCATGACCAATGCCGGTGCTGCCCAGGTGTTCCCGGGCCATTACCACTTCCATGACCCGGTCAGGATCAATCGAGGTCAATACTTCCGCCAACTCCGTGATGACAGCGCGCTTGCTGTCGGATGTGGAGTTGAGCAAAATATGCTCTGTAGTTAACAAGGTCATGGGGTCGTTTCTACTCAGGCCGCTTCAGGCTCAATCCAGCTTAAGGCGCCATCAGGGCGGCGGTAAACTGCGTTGAGAGAGTCAGATTGGGAGTTGGTGAAAAATAACAGGTCGCGGTTGCCAAGTTCCAATTGCATGACAGCCTCGTCAACATTCATAGGCTTTGCCTCGATGGATTCATGACGCAATGTGGCGGGTTGATGGTCTTCTGTCAGCTCTTCGCTGGCTGAAGCAAGGTCAAGCACACTATGTGAGATATTGATCTTGCGTCCCTCGCGGCGACCGCCTGCTTGATGGCGATGCAGCTTGGAGCGGTAGCGCTTGAGCTGTCTGTTTATTTTGTCTACAACGCCGTCAATAGAAGCATACATATCTTCAGTTTCATCGCTGCCGTGGATATTGATGCCATTTGCTTGCATGCTCACTTCACAACGTTGACGAAATTTCTCGACCGAAAGCACGACATGAACATCCAAAAGATGGTCGAAAGAGTGCTTGAGGTGTTGTAATTTATCAGAGACATAGGCTTTCATTGGCTCAGTAAGCTCTACGTGACGACCTGTGATGGATACTTGCATAGTATTCCTCCTTAGTTGTTTTGGCATTCTGCATCTTGCAGTGCTGCCTGTGCATGCGCTATGAACGCATCACTTTTGGCGTGATCGAACGGTACGCCTCCGCTGGCTGCTCGGCGGCAGCCCTAATTGTTCCCTATATTTGGCTACAGTTCTACGGGCAATTTCAATTCCCTCGGCTTGTAGTCGGTCAGCAATGGCCTGATCTGAGATGGGGCGGCCTTGTGGTTCTGATTCAATAAGTGCTTTTACCCTTTGTTGTACACGATATACAGAGATTGAGCCGCCTCCACGCGTTGGTAAGCCAGCGGAGAAAAAACGGCGCAGTTCGATCAGTCCGATCGGTGTATCTGCGTATTTTCCGTTGGTTACGCGCGAGATAGTTGACTCATGCAGCCCCACATCGCTGGCGACATCTTGCAGCGTGAGCGGTTTTAGCCCCAAAATACCATACTCGAGAAACGACCGTTGCCGCTCTGCCAAGCACAATGCTACCTTCATGAGGGTTTCGCTACGCTGGTCGAGGGCATGTAGTAGCCACTTCGCCTCTTTCATGGCTTGAGACATAAACTCTTTATCTTTCCCTTTCCACTCATGCTCCTTCCATTGATCATTGAGGCGAATGCCACGACAGCTTGTGCCGGGGATATCTATCTCGATCTCATTTTCACTACTGCGATGGAAGACGATTTCAGGGCGAACATAATAATTTTCTTGCCCACGTAATCCATGTCCGGGGAATGGATCGAGCCGGCGCATGCGTTGACGTGCGAGCTGGATGGTGTGTAGGTCACACTCAGCTGTAACGGCCAGCTCTTCATCGCTCTGTAGTAGGGCGTCCGGATAGTGGAGTAGGAGTCGTTTAACCCAGATGTCCGTCAGCTGGCTGCAATCAAGCTGCAGTAGTAAACATTCTGTCAGATCGCGTGCACCCAGACCAACGGGTTCTAGTTGGTGGATGACGCGCTGAAGAATGTTATCGACTGTTTCAGCATCGGTAATGACCTCTGGAGAAATATCTGCGACAAACTCCGCTGGACTGGAACGGAAGTAGCCATCGTCATCAAGCGAGTCAATGAGCATATGGGCGATCTGATGCTCGGCTTTTGACATAGGCTGGCGAGCGACTTGTTCATGCAGTGATTCACTCAGGCTCTGTTCTTGCTGCCACTGTTGATCACGTTCGTTAAACTCATCGCTGCCATTCTGGTTGTACATGTTCTCCCAGCGGTTATCACCCTGTTCGCGCCACTGCTCCTGCTGAGCTACCTCCAGCGCATGTTCATGACCCGCTGCATCGGTGGTGGGGGTGGCATTGAACTCCATCTCCAGCATCGGGTTAGACTCAATGGAGTCCTCCAGATAAGCATCTAACTCCATACTGCCCATCGCCAATACTTTAAGGCTCTGGGTGAGTTGGGGCGTCAGGGCAAGGCGCTGGCCGAGCTTTTGAGTGATTTTTGTCTGCATTAGTCGATAAGCTTAGCCCTCGATTTGCAAAGGTGCTAGTAAATCTTTTAGCTCTCCTGATGTATGCATTTCAGAGATGATGTCACAGCCACCAATAAACTCACTTTTCACATAGAGCTGCGGAATCGTAGGCCAGTCAGAATATGCTTTGATTCCTTGGCGGACAGCATCCGATAACAGTACATTTACAGCGGCATAAGGTACCTTGTATTCGTTCAAAATAGCAGTGACACGTTGGGAAAATCCACATTGTGGAAATTCAGGCGTGCCCTTCATAAATAGAACCACGTCATTCTCTTTTACTACTTTATCAATCTCGGCATGTGCTGGATTTGTCATGCTTACTCCTTGGGTACTGCAGTTTTTAATGCCAACGCATGGATGGCTTGTTTCATGTGTTCGCCTAGCGCGGCATAAACCATTTGATGCTGTGCGACGCGTGATTTGCCGGCAAAAGCCGACGAGATCACCGTCGCTTCAAAATGATCATCACCCGCGTACAGGCGTACTTCCACGTCGGCATCAACCATGTGGCTGCGAATCATTGCGGCAACTTCTTCAGGTGTAGGTGTCATTGTATTCCTCTTTGTATGGCTATCTAGCGACACTAACCGGCGAGC